>NZ_CAMQRY010000217.1 GCF_947036855.1 uncultured Clostridium sp. | reverse complement strand
GTTTTTTTAATAATAGTTATAATAGTTTTAGCCTCTTTTATATATTTTTTTGTTAAAGAAATAAGACGGATAACAAAGAAGATTGATAATTATAATGAGCTTAAAACTAGGCAGAAAATTGATATAAGTTTTAGAAATAAAGATATAGAAAATTTAGCTATATCTATAAATAGACAGCTTGAAATATCTAATAATTTAAGGCTTAGTGATAAAAAATCACAAGAAGAATTAAAGGGACTTATATCGAGTATATCTCATGATTTAAGGACACCTCTTACATCTGTTATTGGATATATTCAAATGGGGAAAAATATTGAAGTTTCAGATGATAAAAAGAAACTCTACCTTGCGAAAGCAGAGGATAAAGCTAAAGATTTACAAAGTCTAATAAGTCAGTTTTTTATGTTATCAGTAATTGAGGAAAAAGACTATAAACTTAATATAGAGAAGATAAATTTAAGTGAATTAACTTTTGATACAGTAACAAGTTTTTATAATCAATTTGAAGAAAGTAGCTTAGAACTTGATTTACAGATAGAGAGTGAAGATTTATTTGTATTTGCAGATACTATAGGTACTAAAAGAGTTATAGAAAATTTAATGGGTAATGTAATAAAACATTCATATGGGAAGGTTAAAATAAGTTTAGTAAGAAAAGATGATAAGGTAGTTTTAGAAGTGGTAAATAAAGCTGATGATTTGAATAAAGAAGATATAAGTGTAATATTTAATAAGTTTTATAAGCATGATGTATCAAGAAGTAATAATATTAATACAGGACTTGGACTTGCTATTGTAAAGACGTTAATAGAAAAAATGTATGGTAGTGTAGATGCAAAATATGAAGCTGGATACCTTTATATTATATGTAATTTTAAAATATAAAAATGGATGTGATTTTTGAAATCACATCCATTTTTTATTCATCTTTTATTGGTTTAGTTTTATTTTTTGCTTTAAGAAGAGGAGATTCACTTTTAAGCTCCTTTATAAATGAGGCAAACATTAGTATGAGTATAATGCTAAAGGGCAGGGCAGTTAAAATTGACATAGTTTGTAGGCCTTTCAGTCCACCACTCATAAGTAGTGACACTGCAACTCCAGATTCAAGTACACCCCAAATTATTTTTGTTGAAACTTTAGGGTTAACATCTCCATTTGAACTAAACATTCCAAGTACATATGTAGCAGAGTCTGCTGATGAAACAAAGAAAGTCATAATTAAAATTATACATATAACGCTTAGGATTGTGCCAAGTGGCAGACTTCTAAGCGTTACAAATAAAGTTGAGGAAATATTGTTTTTTACAAGATTAGTTAAATCAAGGCTCGTATTCATTTGAAGGTTTAAAGCGGTACCTCCAAATACTGAGAACCAGAAGAAACTGAAAACTGTTGGGACAAGTAAAACTCCAAGAACAAATTCTCTAATAGTTCTACCTTGTGAAATAGTTGCTATAAATACTCCAACAAATGGTGACCAAGCAATCCACCAAGCCCAGTAGAATAAAGTCCAGTTAGCAATCCAACTTGAGTCATTAAATGGTCTAAGTCTTAGACTAAGTGAGATAATGTTTTGGAAGTATTCACCAAGGGTATTTGTAAAAATCTCAAGTATCTTAGCAGTTGGTCCAAGTGTGAAAACAAATAATAAAAGGAGAACTGCAATAGCTATATTTGCATTACTTAAAATTTTAATTCCTTTTTCAAGTCCCGTTGATGAGGATATTAAGAATAGCACAGTAGCAACTGCTATAATTATTATCTGAACAAAAGTAGTAATTGGTACCCCAAAGATATTATTAAGTCCACCATTAATTTGTAGTGCTCCAAGCCCAAGGGAGGTTGCTACTCCAAAAGCTGTAGCTATTATTGTAAGAATATCTACAATTAAAATAATAGCTTTTTTCAGGGGAAAAGTATCTTTAAATAGTGGTGTGATTGTTTCACTAACTAAAAGTTTTTTGCCTTTTCTAAATTTAAAGTAAGCTATGACAAGCCCAACAAAGGAGTAAATAGCCCAGGCATGTAATCCCCAGTGGAAGAAGCAATACATCATTCCAGCATTTGCAGCCTTTGTTGTCATTGGTTCAATTCCAAGTGGTGGAAAAATATAATGGTCAAGAGGCTCTGCAACGCCCCAAAATATAATTCCGATTCCCATACCAGCACTGAAAAGCATAGAAAACCAAGTTATATTATTAAACTTAGGTTTATCAGTATCCTTTCCAAGTTTTAGTCTTCCATATTTGCTAAGTGCAAGCCAAATTATAAAAACTAGAATAGTGAATGTTATTATGAGAAATAGCCAGCCAAATTTTGATGTTGTAAAATGTAAAGCTGATGTGGCTAAGTAACTTAAAGTATTTGATGAGATAAGTCCCCATAAAACAAATATTCCAATAAAGATTATAGATATGTAAAATACCATTTAAACACCTCATTTATTTTTCGTTATCTTTACATAGGTTTAGTTTCTCTTAAAGTAATATAATTATTCATTT
>NZ_CAMQRY010000216.1 GCF_947036855.1 uncultured Clostridium sp. | reverse complement strand
GCATTTTTAGCTACTGCTTGATGTTTTGGATGTACTTGATATGCATTTAAATCTTCTAATGATTTGAATGTTGAGTATAACACTAAATCATAAGCTGCTTGTGATCTATTTATATCTATTCCAACTTCTATCTCAACGATTTCTTTTATTTCTGATTTTAAAGCTTCTAAATCTCTTTTCATTTTTTGCATATTTTCTATTCTATTTTCTTCTTTCACTGTCCACATAACTATATGTTTAATCAATCTAATTACCACCTTTTTATATCTTATTTTATTATTTATTCCACTTAAATATTATTTATCTTTTTAATAATCTCTATTTTATGTACTTTAACCTATCATTTATTAATTCGAGTTTACTAAATTAGATATTGACTGTCAAAATTTAATTATACTATCTAATGTTTCTTCTTTTAACTTTCTTTAGCAATTTATCTACAAAACTACCTTTTTATCTTCTATTTGTTAATTTTATAGATATTTTTAATTAATTTTATAATTTCTGTATTGTTACCTAGATATTGTATCATTTATACTTTTATTATTATAAATGATAGGAGATTTGTGATACTGCTAGTAGTAAAGAAATTTTTGATGCTATTCCACATGATAACAAAGAACTTTGGCTTGTTGATGGAGCTACTCATATTAAATCATTTGATAAAAATTCAGATGAATATATTTCAAAAGTTATGAATTTCATTAAGACTTTTAAAGATAAATAATACTCGTGGTTACTTTATGTAGCCACTTTTTTATATAAACTATTAAATTTCTAAAGATTTAAGGTTAAATATACTTATATATATTGAATTATACTATCTACAAACACTATAATATTCTGTAAATAAAAGGATTTTAAGGGGAAATGTATTATTTATGAAAAATAAAAAAATTACTACTATAACCGTTAGTGTTTTAGCTACTTGTTCACTTATTATTGGAGTTTCTTATTATATGGGAAAACTTGTTTATGATAGCTCTGTTGGATCTTCTCAAAAAATCGAAGAAGATGAAATGGTTGCTGTTTATGGATCTAGAGATGGAAAACCATTAGATAAACTTGATGAATATAAACATACTAATCTTATGATTAAAAGTCCTAAGAATAATTATGAAGTTCAAGCAAAGTTCATTGAATGTCCTACTAAGTCTGAGAATACTGTTATCCTTGTCCACGGTATTGAAAGTAACTACAATGAATATATTTTCTATGCTGATGAGTATTTAAAGAAAGGTTATAATGTTATGCTTTATAACCAAAGAAATACAAGCCTTACCGGTGGAGATAACTATACTTTTGGACTTTATGAAAGATTTGACTTGGATAGTGTTGTAAAACATGTAAATTCAAAATTCCCAGATGGAAAAATCATTGTTCAAGGTTTTTCTATGGGAGCTGGAACTACAGCTATGCACTCTGAACTTAATGAAAAAGATAAACTTGTTGACCTATATGTAATTGAAGGTCCTTATAGCCGAATGTCTGATGCTATTGGTCTTGGTATTGATGCAGAAAATATTCCTGTAATACCAACTGATTATCTTAAATACTGGGGAAATATTTATACTAATATCAAAGATGGATTTGGATATGATGATGTAAATCCATATACAGCTGTTCAAAAAATCACTACACCTATGATGATTATTCATGGGCTTGATGATACAGTATGTGCTCCTGAAAATAGTCAGGAGATTTTTGATAATATACCTCATGATAACAAAGAATTATGGCTTATTGAAAATTCTGCTCATATAACAGCTTGGGATGATACTGGTGATGAATATTTTAAAAGAATTTTTGCCTTTATTGATAAAAATCTAAAATAATATAGAAATGGACTATATCACATGAAGAATTCATTTCTTCTAGAATATAGTCCATTTTTTCTATTTTATTTTTTTTGAAGTATATTTATCTATTAATTCTAAAAATTTACTAAATTCATCTGGAAAAGCATTTAAGCCCTCGCCCTTATATTTTGTTCCATCAGCAAATTCAAGTTCTAAACTCCACTCTTTATCTATATGCTTACTTTCACCATTATAAATTCCATCCCACTCTTTAACTTTTAAAATTTCAAGTTCATTTGATAATTCGCCAATTTCTACTTTGGAAAAATGAATACTTTCTTTAAATACTCCATTCTGCTTTTCATCATTTATAATATCAACAAACATCCCTAGTTCACTATATCCATACTTAAAATTTTCACTTTCCTTATCTATATATAAATAATGAGATGGAGCACAAAAACTTCCATAGTAAAAATTCATTTTATTTATCATATTTTTATTACTTCCATCAGCACTTATTCCTTCAAAAAAACTTTTTTTACAACTTTCACAAAAATATTGTGCTGACTTTTTATCCTTTTCTATACCACCAAGAATAATTTCACCTTTTCTAGCTAGCAAATAATTCTCATCACTTGGATAACCATAAATAATCTTTTTTATATCACCTGAATAACACATTGGACATTTAAGTTTCATAAACTC
>NZ_CAMQRY010000215.1 GCF_947036855.1 uncultured Clostridium sp. | reverse complement strand
TGGCATTACATTATAGAACACACTTGATACTGTACTGGCATTACATTATAGAACATCTAAAAAATAAAAGAGAATTAACTTTATCGTTAATTCTCTTTATCATCATTATAATTAAACATCTCAACTATTAACTCACCAGGAGTCTTGTTATATTTCTTACTTAACTTCTTAAGAGCTTTACCCATATCAGAATCTAATCTGAAATTTATATCAACTTTAAAGTCTTTTTCTTTAATAGCACTTTCATATTTAAATTCTTTAGTTTCACTATCATAAAACTCAATAAGTTTATCTTCTAATACTTTTGTTTTAGTTCCTTTTTTAGACTCTTTAATTAATCTTCTTTCAAAACTATTTGGAACACTACAGCATATACGAATTTTTTCTTTTTCTTTAACTTTTATTTCTTTTTCTTTTTTCTTTTTCTCTTTAATATCCATCATACCAAAAGCCATTTTTATCTCACCTAAACCCTTCTTAAAATATCATCACATAATAATCTTAATTCATTACTTGCTATTGAATTATCTTTTTTTGATATTAATGTTTCATACTCACAAGTAGCATTTTGATATGCTGCTAAGAAACTTAATTTAGAATTATCAATAAAACTATCTCCTAAGCTTTCTTTTAAATCTTCTTTTAGTTCTACTACTTTCTTATTCTTTCTATTATCTACTTTCGTAAGAAAACATAAAAATTTAGTTTGTTCTTCTTTTTTATAATTCATATCAGCTATTACACTTATTAATTCAAACAATCCATTTACTGCAAATATACAAGGCTCTACAGGTGTGATAATACAATCACTTTCTCTTAATATGTCAAATACATTCTTAAACATCGTAGGTGGATTATCTATAATTGCATAATCATATTCATCATCTAACTTAGAAAACTTTCTCAATATAGATTTGGAACGATTAAAAGGATATTCCCAATCTGTCTTTGAATGTTTTCTAGAACTTGATATAAAATTAATATTTTTAAATTTAGATTCTACTATAAATTTATCTATATTAATTCTTGTAAGAAATAAATCTTCTATTGTATTTACTCCTGATGATTCTAATAAATCATCTAGTTTTCCACCTGCAAGTATCATAGAAGAATTACATTGGCTATCATTATCTAAGAATAAAATCTTTTTATTTTTTTCAAGAGCTAGATAAGTAGCTAAATTTAAAGCAAATGTAGTCTTTCCTATTCCACCTTTATTATTAAAAATACTAATTATTTTCATTCTAATACCTCATTCATTATATATTTTGATTAATTTAATGCTTAAATTTATTCATCCCAACCAAACAAACTTTCATCTTCTTTAATATCTCGACTTTCAAAATTAGAACTTTTTCTTTTATTATGTTTAGTTTTTTTATCTTTCAACAAATTTTCTATGATTCCTTTTAAATATTTTAATGGAGCTTTAACATTTTCTGTTTTAACAAGTATCTTAACAGCTTCATTTACTATTTTTATATTATTGTCTTTAATAAGCTTATCGATAGTTTTTACGGATAGTTTACTTTTCACAGCTATTAATTCACTATCAGAATTAATAGCAACTTTATAATCTTCAATTTCAATTTGTCCCATTATAGGAGTATTTCCATCACTATCTATCTTTTGAATATTTTGTTCTTTATTAAAATTATAATTTTTCGGCTCAAGATCTTCTACGTGAAATATTATTCTATCTATTTTTTTACCCTTTTTTATATATTCTACTTTTTTAATATCCATTAATCCTTTTTTATTTATATCTTTTACAGCAGCTTCTATAACTCGATTTTTAAAATCTGAAAAAACTTTATATTTATTAACTAAACATAAATATTCTCGTATTTCTTTAATACTATATTCTATATTCTTTTTAGAACTACCTGTCCACATTCTTAAAAGCTCATAAATATGTTGTGAATTACTTCCACTTAATTCAATATACTTAGTTACATTTAAAGTGGTAAACCCACCTTGCTTATATTCAAGAACCATTTCTAAAAACATTTTAGATAATTCAACCTCAAAAAAATTACCATCTTTTTTATATCTAAATCCTGAGACTACATTTGCATTAACCCAATCTCCATTGCTTTTTATTTGTGTAAATTCATTTTTTTTAATATCAGCTAACATCTGTTTTATACTATTTGAATTATATTTACTTCTATCATTAGTTAATAACTTCATATCTTCTATTGTAAATTTACCATAGCCATTTTTATTTTTTTGAATATCAAAAAATACTTTTTGTAACAAACCATTTTCTATTTTAGTAAAATCATACTTGGCTTTTATCATAGTATTATTTTTAAATAATATCTCTAAATTATTTTCCATAACCCCTTTATCTCCAATCCGATATAATTTAATTATATATTTATAATAACACTATACATCGACACTGTATATATATATAGACAACTATAACATAAGTTGTCCATAGTTGATATTGGATTTGTCCATAGTTGATATTGGATTTGTCCATAGTTGATATTGGATTTGTCCATAGT
>NZ_CAMQRY010000214.1 GCF_947036855.1 uncultured Clostridium sp. | reverse complement strand
TTTAAAATAGATGTGGAATTATATAAAGTTTTATTACAATTTTGTAGTAATGGATTTAAAACAATAAAACTTGTGTAAAATTATAGATATAAATATTTAAAGTTAAGGGGGATTTATGGGATTAGATATAGTTTTTGGTTCGGTAATTTTAATTTATGTAGTTATTAATTTAGTTTTATGGAAGAGAGGGAAAAAGTTTAATAAGTCGAGGGAGTTTATTAAGTTTATGTTCCTTATATATTTCTTTGGTGTTAGTGTATATACATTAAATTTATATGGAGGTTATGTTTCAAATAAAAGTTTTAATTATATTCCTTTTGTTGAAACTTTTAGAATGATAAAAGATAGTGGATTAAGTGTAGCTAAGCATAATATAGTTGGTAATCTTATTATGCTTGCACCACTTGGAATGTTTGTTGGTGCATTATATAAAAAGTGTAATTCAGTTCTTAAAATAGCTGGGATAACTTTTATGTGTTCAGCTATTATAGAAATTAATCAACATTTTACAGGTAGGTTTGCAGATATTGATGATATTATTTTAAATACTACTGGTGGAGTTTTGGGATATTTAATTTATAAGCTTTTGATTCCATATGTGAAAAAGATAAGATTCTTTAGAGAATTATTTGATAATGCAGTTAATGATAAGTCTGCTATTAAAGGTATTCTGATAGTTGCACTCCCTTTATTTTTAGTAATTGGGATTGATAGTACAGTTACAACATATATAGATTATAAAGAAAATGCAGTTGATATTAGCACAGTTCCGCAAAGTATAGAGGATGATGGAAGAAGGATAATAGGAGAATTTGAAGATGTAGGAAGTAAAATTTTTATTTCTAAAGATAGTAAGGGAAAATATTTTGAAGAGGATTATTATAAAAATGGAGATTATTTTAGAAAAAATGGTGATGCAGAAGTAATAAATAGAGAAAGTGCATTGTACTTATATAAAGAAAATGATGATTTTATAACTTATAATATTATTGGAATTACTAATGTTACAGAGAATGATATTGAATATGAGTTTATAAATGAACTTGCTTTATATGTAAAAGCTCCTAATGGAAGTAATATTACACTTGAGTATGGTGGAAAAGAAGTTAGTTTTGAAGTTACTGAAGAAGTAGAGTTTAAAAGAATAGATATTAGTGAATTTAAGATTGAGTATAATTTTGAAGATGAAAATCCTGATGAAGTTATTAAAAAAATTAAAGTTAAAATTAAATAATTAATTGATGAAAGAGGAATTGTATTTTGTTATACGGTTCCTTTTGTTATTTTCTGTCGTTTTGTATTTATGGAAAAAATATCCAATTAATGGTAAGATTATAATTAAAACTTATTTATATATAATAAGAAGAGATTTTGAAAAGGGGGCGTTAAAAAGATGGGAAATAATGAATGGGGAAAAAATATTTCTATTGTTGATACAACTCTTAGAGATGGTGAGCAAACAGCAGGGGTTGTTTTTGCTAATCATGAGAAAGTTGCTATTGCAAAGGCACTTAGTGAGATGGGTGTGCATCAACTAGAGGTTGGAATTCCAGCTATGGGTGGAGATGAAAAAGAGGCTATAAAAGATATTTGCAGAAGAGATTTATCTTCTAGTATTATGGCTTGGAATAGAGCAGTTGTTTCTGATATTCAGCAGTCTATTGATTGTGGGGTAGATGCAGTTGCTATTTCTATTTCAGTTTCTGATATTCATATCAAGCATAAACTTAGAACTTCAAGAGCGTGGGTTTTAGAAAATATGATGAAGTCAGTAGAATTTGCTAAGAAAAATGGTCTTTATGTTTCTGTTAATGGGGAAGATGCATCAAGGGCTGATAGAGAGTTTTTAGTTGAATTTATCGAAAAAGCTAAGAGTGTAGGGGCAGATAGGTTTAGATATTGTGATACTGTTGGGGTTATGGATCCTTTTAGTATTAGGGAGAATATTAAGTATATTTATGATAAGACAGGTTCAGATATTGAGATGCATACTCATAATGATTTTGGGATGGCTACAGCAAATGCTCTTGCAGGAGTTATAGGAGGAGCTAGTCATATAGGAGTTACTGTAAATGGACTTGGTGAGAGGGCTGGAAATGCAGCACTTGAAGAAGTTGTAATGGCTCTTAAACATGTTCATAATATAGATTTAGGTTTTGATACTGGTATGTTTAAAGATGTATCACACTATGTTTCAGATGCAGCAGGGCGAACTCTTCCAGAATGGAAGGCTATAGTTGGTGCTAATATGTTTAGGCATGAATCAGGAATACATGCTGATGGAGCTATTAAAAATCCTAAGAATTATGAAGCTTTTGACCCAGCAGAAGTTGGACTTACAAGACAAATAGTTATAGGAAAACATTCAGGAAAAGCAGGGATTGTAAATAAGTTTGCTGAGTATCATATTAATCTTGATGCAGATATGGCACAACAGGTTTTAGATAAAGTTAGAGCAGTTTCAGTTTGTGTTAAAAGACCACTTTTTGATAAGGAACTTGTTCAAATTTATAATGATATAAAAGAAAATAGATAAAGTTATTTGG
>NZ_CAMQRY010000213.1 GCF_947036855.1 uncultured Clostridium sp. | reverse complement strand
AAACTACTCCAATTACTCCAAAGCCTAAAACTCCAAGTGTAACTACTAAAGGTATAGGAACTGGAAGTTTAATCAATACTACTTTTCTACACCTTAGAGATTCTTCGTCAACAAATTCTAATATAATAGAAACTATTTATTCAAACGATTCAATCACTGTACTATCAAAAAATGGTGCGTGGTATAAAGTTGATGTAAATGACCAAATTGGATATGTTTATGCTTATTATTTAAATGTTGATTATAATAAAGCTATCTCAAATAAACCTATAACTCCAGTAGTAACTCCAAATTCTGACCTTGTAGTTGGTGAAGTTGTAAATTCATCTTTCCTTCATGTTAGATCTGGTGCAGGTACTAACTTCTCAATTCTTGAAGATATTTATCTTGGAAATAAAGTTGAAGTTATTAAAAAAATAGGTAGTTGGTATGAAATTAAAATTAATGGGAAAATAGGTTATGTTTATGATTATTATTTAAATGTTATATCTGGTAATTTAAATAAATCCTCTAATTCAAATAACCCTAAACCTATAAGCAAAACAGAAAAAGGGAAGGTAGTTAATGTTAATTCATTAAATATTAGAAGTACTCCTAGTACAAATTCAAAAATACTTGGAACAATAAATCTTAATGATACAGTTTCAATAATCTCAGCAGATGATGGCTGGTTTAAAATAAATTTCAATGGTTCTACTGCTTATGTGAGTGCAAACTATATAACTCTTACAAGTGGGTATTCAAATGATTCTGCAAGTACTGCAAATAATATAATTAACCTTAATACTAAAGGATTTATAAACACCTATGTTGCAAATATAATCTCTAGCCCGACAAATAATTCTGATATAATCGGTCAAGAAACTATAAAATCTCCTGTTATGATAACTGGAGAAAAAAATAATTATTATCAAATTAAACTTGGTACTAATTATGGCTTTATACTAAAATCATTTGTAACATTAAATCCTACTAGTACTAACATAATAAATACTAAAAATAATGATGATTCTAAGAAAGATACTGAAGTAACAGCAAAAAAAATAACTACTTCTTATCCTATAACATTAGAAAACTATGTAAATCTTGAATATACACATTGGCCACTTTTTACAAAACAAGAATTTTTAAATGCTATTGACCCATCACATATAAATAATATGTTTGAATTCCTTAGTATAAATCAATTTAGAAGTGTTAACATTGAAAAACTTAATACTTTACTTAATGGTAAAGGTGTTCTTTCAGGACAAGGACAAGCTTTTATAAATGCTTGTAAGCAATATAATATCGACCCATTATATTTTGTAAATCAGAGTATTCTTGAAACAGGGTATGGAAGAAGTAAACTTGCAAAAGGTATTACTATATCAGAAGTTGCGATAAAAAGTGAACCTAAATATAATCCACAAGGGCAACTTGTTGGCTATGCTATGAAAAAACTACCTAAACCAGTAACAGTATATAACTTATTTGGAATAGGTGCAGAAAATAATAGTGTTGTATTCCCTGACCGAGCATTAATACTTGGAACAACATATGCATATACACATGGATGGACTTCACTAGCTTCTTCAATATCAGGAGCTGCTGATTTTGTTTCTGCTGGGTATATTCATAATGGTTACTACTCTCAGAATACAGTATATAAGCTTAGATTTTCACCAAGAATATCAAGTATCTGGCATCAATACTCTACAAATGTATGGTATTCTAAAGAACTTGCTAATCTTATGAAGCAAAATGCAGATATATATTCTAAAGCTGATAATTTCACTTATGATTTACCTCAGTTTAAAATATAAATAAAAGGAATATATCAAAATTTATGTCATCTACAATATATAGATTTCCAACCTATATATTGTAGATAACAAACTATTATGATACAGTCCTTTTTAACTTTTTCCTATTTTATTAATTTCTAAAAATTCATGATCTTTTTCCATTCTTGTTCTATCATCAAATGGTGATTTTATAAGTGCCTTAACAAACATTTGTTCATTAGAACTTTGTCTATAATACATATGACTAACCCACATTTTTATTAACTTTAAATATAGTTCATTTACTATTTTTTGAAGATGTACTTTTTCATATTCTTCAAGTCCAGCCTCAATATTTCTATCATCAAGTTCTCCTTTTAAATAAAAAACATTATTTACTATAATATTAAAATCATCTTTATTTTGAAGGCTTGTACTTGTTAATAAATCCATACTAAGACCTGTTACATTCCCAAGTTTTTCTTTAAGCTTTAATAAATCTATATTTTCTATATTTATAGAATGTTCTATACTATCACTTTCTAATATAAGTTTTTTATAATCTGCTTCTTTCCATTCTCTCTTAATCATAAATTTCTCTCTAAAATATTCAACATATCTATCTGACTCTAAAAATAATCTTAACAGCTCATTTCCAACTTCACTATAGAAAATCCCAATAAGCATATCAGTTTTTCCCTTTTCACTTGATTTCTCTTTCCTATTTAAAATGTAATTAAATAATACTCCAGTTACAAGCATATTAAATGGTGCTTCTACTATTCCATG
>NZ_CAMQRY010000212.1 GCF_947036855.1 uncultured Clostridium sp. | reverse complement strand
TTCAAAAATTGAGATTTTAACAAGACTGTTTTTATAAAAATAATGGGGAAAATAATGGGGAAAATAATTTATAAAAATTGAGTTAAAAAGGACCTAAAAAAGTGGTCTCTCTCGATACTTATATAATCATCTGTGCGCAACGAGTAAATATGCGGTTTAAGGGGGGGTAAAAAAAGTGGAATTTACTAATGAAATATTAAAAAAAATTAATAGAAAAAAAGAAAAATATAATGGAATTTATGCTTATTATTATCATGAAATGAGTCATGAATTTTCAGATGAAAAGAAAAAATATTCTTATCGCTCGGAACAAATAAATGATTGTTTAAATTTATGGCTCTGGGATAAATATGATAAAAATAAAATTTTAGATTTACAAAAGGTTAATAGATGCAATAGTAATAGATTTTGTCCTAATTGCAAATTGCTTGATATCTCTAAATTTATACATGAATTTAAAAACCGTTATAAAGAACTTGCTCCAAAAGGATATAAAGCTTATATGTTGACTCTTACTATTCCATCAGTCAAAGGTGAAGAACTTAGAGGTACTTTGGATAAATTAAATAAAACATTTGCTAAATTATTTAAAAAATTTGCCTATAACTCAAAAACTAGAAAAGGTTATGCTGATAGGTTGATTACTATTGATGGCGGAATTAAGGTTCTTGAAATAACTTATAATCATATGAATGGCTTTCATCCTCATTTTCATTGCGTAGTACTTTCTAAAGATAATTTAAATATTGATTTGCTTGAAAAAAATATTCAAGGTAAATTTTCAAATAAAAGAAATGAATATAATTACAAATCAAAAATAGATATCCAATTCGGAAAATTATGGTCTATGTTATGGTATGGTGATAGATTAACAAAAGCTAATATTGATTCAACTGTCTATGATCCTAAAGAAACTTATTATGCTGCAAATAAAAAATGTCTTGAAATTGATTTTAGAGAATTAGATGAAAAAGGTATTTACGAAGTATTTAAATATACTGTAAAAGACTCTGATATTGATAATTACTATGTATTTAAAACTTTGGTTCAATCTTTGGAGGGTAAAAGAATAAGGCAAGGTTTTGGATTGCTTTTAAAGATGCAATGTGAAAATGTTGAATTAGGTGAGTTACAAGAATTAGAATTAGAAATAGAAGAAAATCCTACAAGTCTGCTAACTCGTAAGATTTCCGAACTCGTAACTACATACGAGAAATTTAAAAAGATATCTAGGTTTCAGCCTAATATCGATAATGCAATTAAATAATCTTTATTAACAAGTTTATTCTAGCATATTTTTTATATGCTGAAAAGAAAAGCACTATATTAATTTATAGGGCTTTTTTTGCATTAAGGTGTAGTACTTGCACTATAAGTACCACACTTTAGTTATATAAATGCGTAGCATAAAAGCGGTAGCGTGCCATGTTCCCAAGTGTACGGACATAGCTTTAATAAATATTCTTAGTGTTATGAATTTCATAGATAGAAATATTATTTTCACCGCCCTATTTCAAGGGGATTGTAAGGGGAAACCTTACGTGCTATTGCTACCAATAATTAAAATATTTAGAAATTAGTCTATTGTACTCTTAATTTTAACATTAACAATTAATTGTGTACGTATGATGTTTTAGAAACATAGTATTGACGTTTTAGTTTAGGTATAATATAATTTATTTAGAGGTGATTTAAATAATGGAAAATACAACAACTAGAGTTACTATAAGAGTTTCTCAAAAAATAAAAAAATACTTTGAAGATAAATCAATAGAAACTGGTGTTGCTCAAAGTTCTTTAATGGCTCTTGCTATGGAAGAATATATTGACCAAAAGAATATGATTAAATTTTCAACTAATATTGAGAATTATATGGCTGAAGCTCAAAAAATAAATGATTCTACTTCAGCAGAAATAGAAATTAAATAAATTATATTTTTTAAATTTTAAACTTATATGTAAAAACGTATCCTAAGCCGTTGCCGTTGCCTACCGCGACCGCAACGTGCAACTGCGGAGCGAAGGCATGGCATGGCTAGGACTGTTTTGTATTTATTTTAATAGAAAAGTGATTTAAGGGGGTATTTGAATTGAATTTGTGTGAGTTATGTTTAAATAATAAAGTGCCGTTTAAGGCTAAAAGAAATTATTGGGGTAATGGTAGTTATGTAACTGTTGTTGATTATGATATTAAAGCTAGTGAGGAAAAACAATATTTTGATGTTTATGGAATTGTTCCAGCACATAGATTAAATGTTGTTTCAAGGATTGAAAAAAATCTTGATAATGATGGTTCTATGAAAATAAAAAATAGCGGTTGTCATGGTTGGTCTATTATATAAAATCTAAAGGAGCTGTTAAAATGATTGCTGATAATTATAAAAATTATGAAAGTTCGATAAAAGATAAAATTTTAAGTGAAAATGATACAGATTTTGTTTGCGAAAATTCTGTTGATATTGAAAATATTTATTGTGTAAATGGAATTTATAGATACAAAATATTTTATAATGATGGTTCAAAAATTGAGATTTTAACAAGACTGTTTTTATAAAAATAATGGGGAAAATAA
>NZ_CAMQRY010000211.1 GCF_947036855.1 uncultured Clostridium sp. | reverse complement strand
TACTTTTTTATCGTCTTACTATTTTATTTTTCTTAAAACTTCTACTTTATAACCATCTGGGTCTGTAACAAAATAATACTTAGGTGGCTCACCAGGTAAACCTTTAAGTGCTGTTACTTCATATCCAAGATTCATATGCTTTTCTCTCTCTAACTCAAGTTCTTCAACCTCAATAGCAATATGACTAAATCCATCTCCTATTGTATAAGCTTCTTCTTGTCCATGATTCCAAGTAAGTTCTATTTCATATCCACCAATTTTATCTGAAAGATAAACAAGTGAGAACTTATGCTCTGGGAATTCTTTTCTTCTAGTTTCTATAAGACCAATTGCATCTCTATAAAACTTTAAAGATTTATCAAGGTCCATAATTCTAATACATGTATGTAACATTTTTATAGCCATTTAAAACACCTCTTTCTTCTATTTTTATCTATATATTAAACAAATTTTTTCCATTTCATACTTCTATCATATCACAACAAATTAATTAATCAAACTACATATATCCTCATACTTTCTCTTTAAGTTTTTTCATAATCTACAATTTTATAATTTAAAGCACTACTAAAAAAGGAAGGTTGCCAAAACTTAGCAACCTCCCTACTCTAGATTTATGTGTCACAATGAACACATAATCCTTCGAGCCTTTCTCTTAAAACAATCTCTTTATTCTCAGTTACCATTACACTTATAGTATCACCAGCCATTAAAATGGTGTTACCATCAGGTATCATATGTGTACCTTCTCTTTCAATAGAAATGACAAGAGTGTGATCCACAAGTTTTACCTCTCTAAGTTTTTTACCCACAATTGAAGAACCCATTTCGATAATATATGAAATAATTATTTCAGCATTCTCACTTGAAACTGGTGTTCCAGTCTGTGAACTAACTCTTAACTTAAATAATGATTCATATACTGGTTCACATCTTAGCATCTCTGCTGTAAGATATGACACTCCACAAACAAGAGCAATTGACCCAAACTGTGTAAATGACCCACTCATTTCACAGACAAGCATAAATCCTGTTATAGGAGCTCTAACTATTGAAGCAAACATTGCTGCCATAGCAAATAATATAAAGCTAGTTGCATAAATAGGATTTACACCCATATACTGAATAACTACATCTCCAAATATTGCTCCAACAAGTGATCCAAGTGTTAGAAGTGGAAATAAAATCCCACCTGGTGTACCTGAGCAAAAACTTATCATTGAGAAGATAAATTTTGCAACAAGTAAAATAATCGCAAGTTTAAGTACAAGACCACTAACTAACACATCATTAATTAAGTGAGCTCCTCCACCTAAAACTTTTGGTATAAATAATCCGAAAAATATAGTTATTACAAATGGTATTATCATTCTATACTTTACAGGAATATTTATTTTTTTATACAATCCCATAGTCTTAACAAGAACTTTATTATAGAAAACTCCTGCAAGTCCAACAATTATTCCAAGAACAATTATATATGGGTAATATTCTATAGGCATTGCCTTTAAAACATGTGAATCAAGAATTGGTTTTTGTCCAAAAAATGCCCAAGTAACTATATCAGCTGAAACAGAAGCTGCAATTGCTGATACAAATAAAGTTGGCGTGAACTTTTTATGTACTTCTTCCAATACAAACATAACTCCAGCAAACGGAGCGTTAAATGCAGCAGACAGACCTGCCCCTGCACCACTTGAAATTAAAAATCTTTTTTCAAGTTTAAGTCTTTTAGTGACATTTCCATATAAATTGGCAATAGTTGCACCAAGTTGAATTGAAGGTCCTTCAATTCCAAGTGATAAACCTGAACCAATTGCTATAACCCCACCAACAAATTTATAAATTATAATTTTAACTGGTGATGGTTCTTTGAAATGTCCTGTTAAAATACCTTCGATTTGTGGAATACCACTTCCACTAATCATTGATTCATCCTGAACCATAGCTCCAACTATAAATCCTGCTATAGCAAGTCCAAGAACCGCAAGTAAAATATACCATTCATGTACACGTAAAAAACTGTACATACCATAGGTATATTTATCAATATGATCAAGAACTAATCTATAAATAGAAATTAAAAGTCCAGCTATAAGCCCAACTACAATACTTTGTAATACTATTCTTAGTTTTATTCCACTAAGAATATCATACATTCTCGAAATTTTACTATCCATTACTCTCTCCTAATACCGCTAATTACTAATGAATAATCAGGCAAATATATTTTTGATCGCAATAAATTTTTATGCGACGCGTTACCTTTTAGTTATACTATGTTTACATTCCAATATCAACCATTTACAAATGCAGTTGTTTTCTGCAACTAAATAATAAATTGTAAACCTCTATCATTTTTATGGATTTTCACTCTTTATCATCTAAACATTACATGTTTTTCATTTTTAAGAGTAAATTCCTTAGTTCTAACAAATTTTTATTTTTATTAAAAATATTTTATTTTAGCTACTTTACAAGCTATATTTTTAATATTTTAGCTTTATAAAACTTGTAATCATCATCTTATAATTCTATAATGAAAACATATTCACAAATATATGAATATAATTATTCATCATATTTTTATGCACTAAGGAGGATTTTTCAAATGAATAAAACTGCCGATTATTTTATAAAAAATTTAGATATGATAGCTCACCCTGAAGGTGGCTTTTATA
>NZ_CAMQRY010000210.1 GCF_947036855.1 uncultured Clostridium sp. | reverse complement strand
GAGCTTAGGGAAACAGGTAGAGTTAAGGTATCAAACGTAGAAATTGGAGATATAAGAGTAGGAAAAGATACAACAACTTCAATGAATATGAATGGAAATAATGTTGATATTGAGGCAGAGAAAACTAATCAAGCAGCTAATACACTTTTGTATAATGCTTTAATAGGGAAGGCTAATTCAAAACTTTCTACTAAGAAATACATAATAAGTGGAGGTAGATAGTTATGACGAATGGAATGTTTTCATCAATGAGAATTAGTGCAAGTGGGCTTTCAGCAGAAAGACTTAGGATGGATGTTATATCTTCTAATATTGCAAACCATGCAGTCACAAGAGGTGAAGATGGTGAACCATATAGAAGAAAGATAGCAATATTTCAGGAAAATTTAGATTCGGAAATGGGAATGAATGGTGTAAAAGCAGTTGGAGTTATAGATGATGATTCTGATTTAAGGCTTAAGTATGACCCAGGACATGTGGATGCAAATCCAGAAACTGGATATGTAGTAATGCCAAATGTTAATGTTTTAAATGAGATGGCAGATATGATTGCTGTATCACGAAGTTATGAAGCAAATATAGATACGCTTAATGCATCAAAATCAATGTTTATGAAAGCGTTAGAAATTGGGAGGTAATTTATAATGGATTTAAATATAGGTGGAATAAATGCATATCAAAGAATGACAGATGTAAATAGTAATTTATTTCTAAAAAATAATCTTGATGTAAAAGAAGAAGAAAATGGTGTAATGAGTTTTGTAGATACACTTAATGAGAAGTTAAATGTAGTAAATAATAAACAAATAGAATCTGATATCATGACTCAAAAGATGATTAGAGGAGATGAAGGTGTCAGTATACATGAGGTTATGCTTGTTGGGGAAGAAGCAAAAATTTCATTACAACTTGCAATGCAGGTTAGAAATAAATTAGTAGAGGCATTCCAAGAGATTAATAGAACACAGATTTAGTGTGTTAGTAAGGGGTAAAAATAATGAAGGTAGTAAAGGATTTTTCCAAAAAGATTCTAAATGCTTTTAAGGCAATGGGTAAGACAGCTAGAGTAGCAATAATAATAGCACTTGTATCAATACTAATAGGTATTATTTTGTTTATAGCATATTCATTCAATAATAAGTATCAAGTTCTGTTTACTGGTCTTGAGGGAAAAGATGCAAAGATGGTTACGCAGCAACTAAATGAGATGAAGGTTGATTTAAAAGTAAAAGGTGATACTATCCTTGTTCCAAAAGGTGATGTTGATAGATTAAGACTTGAACTTGCACCAAGTCTTAGTGGTGGAAGTATAGGATATGAACTTATGGATCAAGAGAGTTCTTTTGGTATTACATCAGAGGAATTTGCACTTAAGAAACTTAGAATGACACAAGGCGAGATAGAGAAAACAATAAAAAGTTTTCCTCAAATTGAAAATGCTAGAGTTCACATAACACTTCCAAAAGAAACTGTATTTGTAGATGAGAAGGAAAAAGGAAGTGCAGCTACATATATTCAGTTAAAGTCAGGTGAAGTTTTAGAAGCAGGACAAGTTAAATCAATTATTTCATTAATTGCATCTGCTGTTGATAAGATTGATAAAGAAGATGTAGAAGTTATAGACCAAAATATGAGCCTTTTATCAGAAGGATTATATTCAGGCGAAGGTAATGAGGTTGCGACGTCAGGAGCAGCTATTTCAAATCAAAGAAATCTTGAAGCAAATTATGAGGGTGAACTTGAAAGTAGTGTATATGATTTATTAAATCCAGTGCTTGGAAACAATAAGATTAAAACACAAATCAATGTAGAGCTTGATTTTGATTCAAAGCAGAAAACAGAGCTTATAGTAGATCCTAATAAAGTTATAAAAAATCAAACTACTATTAAAGAAGCAAATGGTGGTGGAGCAGTATCTACAGGACCAGTTGATGATAATATGAATAATAATATTGAGGATGAAGATGGCGAAGGTTCAAATAGAACTGAGCAAAGTACAGAGTATGAAATTGGAAAAACAGAAATTAAAAATATAAGTGCTCCAGGTGAAGTAAAAAGAGTTACAGCATCTGTTGTGATTGATGGGGCAATGGATGAAGGTTCAATAGAAGCTATAAAAGAGCTTGTGGGAACAGCTATTGGTTATAAACAGGATAGGGGAGATCAAATTTCAGTTGTTAGTATGAATTTTGATCCAACGTATAAAGAAGATGCTGAAAAACAAATGGAAATAATGGACAAGCAAGCTAAGAAAGAATCAATAATAAAAATAGTAGTTATATCAGTAGCAGTAATACTTCTGATAATAGGAATAGCACTTTTAATAGCATTTTTAAGTAAGAGAAAAAATAGGAAAGAAGATGAAGCAGAAGAAAAAAGATTAAATGTTGTTATTGGTGATGATACAGCAATGCAAAACTTCAATCCAATAGATTTTGATGTTAAAGATGAAAAATCACATGTGGAAAGTGAAATTAAAAATTATGCAAATAAAAAGCCAGAGCAAGTAGCAGATGTTATTAAATCATGGCTAAATGAAGAGGAGAGGTGATAATTTGTCTAGAGATAAAAAGAAATTAACAGGAATACAAAAAGCTGCAATATTATTTATAACTCTAGGTCCAGATGCCTCAGCTAAAATTATAAAGAAACTTCCAGAGAGTGAAATTCAAAAAATAACTTATGA
>NZ_CAMQRY010000209.1 GCF_947036855.1 uncultured Clostridium sp. | reverse complement strand
ATTTAAAATGCAGGGCTTTTATTCTATTAATAATTTTGATACTTAAATAGTATAATCAAGAAATATCTACACATAATAAGAATACACTTAACTTTAGTTGTACAGGAGGTATTCTAAAATGGAAGATAAATTAGAAAATGGTGGTGCTATTTGGGGAACATTTTTCCTTATGGCACTTGGTGTAATTGGTCTTTTAGTACCTGTATTTAAATAATATAATTTCCTTGATTATAATTTAATACAAAAAAAATGAGCTATATCTACTAAGTTGCTGATATAGCTCATTTTTTATTTATTCATCATTATTTCTTTGTTTTATTGCTTCCTCTAAGTCTGTATTGCTAAACACCATTTTTATTTCTATTTTTCTATCCCCTTGATGCTCATTTGTATTATAGTTTTCCTCATTTTGATTTCTTTCTTCATGAGTTTTGTTTGTTTCAAACTCAGACATTCCTGATGCTTTAAATTTATGTCCATAAATTTGTTCTAGACTGCTATTCATTGGCATTATCTGATTCAAAAAACTAACTGCTCTCATAGTTGAAAGTTCTCTATTATCAAAAGTTGTCCCTGCATAATCTGTATGTCCAACAATCTCTATATAATCAATCTCTCTATTTATCTCTTCTACGCTGAGTAGTTCATTAAATATTCCACCAAACATATTTGCAACATTTATTCCATCACCCTTAAGTTCTGAAGAATCTGTTTCAAAGAATGTTTCTGTTTTTATATCTATTTTCCCCTCTTCTCTATTAAAAACTATCATATCGTCATTAATATTATTTTCTTTTAGTTCAAGTTCTATCCTATCATACAACTTTTCTCTTTTAGCAGATATATCATCTACAAAAATAGTCAAAAATCCCATTGCTATTATCATTAAAAAGAAAAAAACTAAGGCTGTTATAGACATAATATCTACAAAAGATGGCCAGTATGATGGACTTTCTTCTACTTCCCTATAATTTTTTCTCCTTAGCTTCATTCTCTTCTTCTCCTATAATTGCTAGTATTATTTATTATATCTCTTGAATCATCTATAACTTTAATTGTTTCATCTAAAGTTCTACTTGCTCCAAATATATCTGTGCTTATTGTACCTATCCTATCATCTAAATGATTTTTTATATTTATCCCAACATCATCTAGATAATCTTTTAAAACACTTGAGAATCTTTCTGCAACATAAATAGGCATATGCTCTGTACTCCTATTAAATGATTTTATTGCTTCTTCAAGCGATTTACTTTGTTTATTTATAACTATATTTTGATAACTTATCTCTTTATTACTCACTTCATTACTTCTTTGTATATCCTCTATAAGTGCCTTTATACTTTCTTGATTACTCACCATATTCACACTTTCATCTTTAATAGTAGCTGCAACTTCTAAATTACTTTCTGCATTTACAACCATTGAACTACTAATTCTTATAAGCCCATCATCTATTGACTCTCTAAGACTTCCCATTGAACCTTCAAACTTTATGCTTATACCAGTAAAACATTGCCCAAGATTTGCTGATAAATTATCAAGTGATACATCCATAGCTCCGCTCATTGCCTCAAATGAAGTATCTATACTAGTACTTAAGTCAATCATTGACTTATCTAAATACTCTGTTGACCTAACAAATTCTTTAAATCCAGTATCAACACTTTCACTTAAATTCTCTGATGTTACAACAAACTCCGATACTGATTTATTAAATGATGCTACTGGCTGCTGAAAACTTCTAACTGTTCCATCAAAAACTTCTACAAGACCTTTAAATTCTTTAGTATATTCCTTAAGCCCATTTGCTGATTCAGTTAAATCTATTGAACTTGTATTTATTTTACTTACTAGTTCCTCCACTCCATCTTTAAATAAATTAGTCATTTCTTCTGTTAATGTGAGCATTGTAAGTTTAACTGTTCTACTAAACTCTTCAAAGATTGTATTAAATGTTTTTGCATGATTAGCAAATATCTCATTATCTAAATAATCTTCAATTTCATTATAAAATTTATTTTTTGAATGTTTCATTGTGTTAATTATAAAATTACTTATCATTGAAGTTATAACTCCAAATATACTTGTCCAGAAAGCTGTTGCCATACTAGCAATAGGGCTTTGAAGTTCTTTTGTAAAATTATTTATAGTTGTTATTCCAGATAAAGCAGTTTTTGTTTCAAATATAGCAAGTGTTAATCCAAGAAATGTTCCAAGAAGTCCCATTGCTATAAGTATTGATGGAATTATTCTTGCTGTACTCTCAAATCTTACATATTTATCGCTTAAATGCTTTTCTATAATAACTTGTGTATTTATATTATCTGTACCACACTCCGTACTTCTTTTAAACCTTGCCACTATTTTTTTAACCTCTGGCATACTAAAATTAATATCCCCGTCTTGTGCTATACCTTCCACTATATCGTTATTTAGCTCATCATAATATTTCTTCACTAAAAAGCTTAAAACTATCCCAATAATAAAAATTATAAGAATCAATCCTATAACAAGCCAACCAAGTAAATTCTGTGATGTAATTGAACTAATGGTTTTTTTTAAAACCTCCATGTAACCCTCCTATATTTTAATTAATACCTTACATTTATATGTTTGAAATCTTATGTATTATGCAATTTTAAGTTACTTAATATTTTAATTCTTTATTACATAAAATAAAAAAACACATTGAAGATTTTAACTTCAATGTGTTTTATGTTATCTATACACTAATTACTACTATTATTACTACT
>NZ_CAMQRY010000208.1 GCF_947036855.1 uncultured Clostridium sp. | reverse complement strand
GAATTAGAAGGTCTTTTTAATGCAAGAAAAGAATTCTTAGAAAATAATAATTAAAATTTAAACCACTAGAAAGCATAGGTTTTCTAGTGGTTTTTCTATAGAGAAATATAAGTTATAATGAGTAAAGATAAATGAAGAATTTGTAATTAGGAGGACATTGAAATGGAAGAAATAGCTATAGTTGATATGGAAGATAATATAATTGGTTATGCAGAAAAAATGTATGTACATAGAGAAGGAATAGTTCATAGAGCTTTTTCAGTATTAATATTTAATGATAAAAATGAAATGTTACTTCAAAGAAGAGCTCTAGAGAAATACCATTCACCTGGTGAGTGGACTAATGCTTGTTGTAGTCATCAAAGAGCTGGTGAGAATATAGAACAGGCTGCAAGAAGACGAGTAAAAGAAGAACTTGGTATAGAAGCTCCAAGGCTTACAGAAGAGTTTGTCTTTTATTATAAATGCAAATTTAGTAATGAGTTATATGAAAATGAAATTGACCATGTTTTTACAGGTATATATAATAAAGAAATTACAAACTTTAATAAAGATGAGATTTGTGAAGTGACATGGGTTTCTTATAATAGGCTTTTAGAATTAATAGAAAAAAAGCCAGAGGATTTTACTTTTTGGTTTAAAGATATTATGAAGAAAATACCTAAAGATTTTAAGTTTTAAAAAGAGCCTATCAGTTTATACGCTGATAGGCTC
Organism: uncultured Clostridium sp.; assembly: GCF_947036855.1. GTDB lineage: Bacteria > Bacillota > Clostridia > Clostridiales > Clostridiaceae > Sarcina. The sequence goes on along the minus strand of NZ_CAMQRY010000208.1, from coordinate 2,062 downwards.
TTTTGCTATATTATGTGATTACATATCTTTTTCATCAATAAGAATTTGTATCATTTTTTTACATCTTCCACAACCAGTTCCAGCTGAAGTTTTAGCTCCAACAGCATCTACTGTGTTTGCACCTTTATCAATAGCATTTTTTATTCTATCAACTGAAACACCCATGCATCTACATCCACCTGAGAATGTTGCAAGTATTTTATCTCTTTGTTCTTTATCCATTTTTAAATCATCCTTAGTTTTTAAATTTGAATTACTTTCTATATCAAGGAAGTAATATCTTTAAAATAATTATATTATTAAATAAGAAATTTTAACAGGGAAAATATAGTAATATCTTAAAAAAATATATAAAAAATCTTTAGGATTTATTACTTTCTCAATAAATATACATTTAGAATAGTAGCTTAGTAACAATTAAATCAGTATCTTAGTAATTAATAATTAATAATAATTAATTATTATAAAAAGAATAATAGATACTAATAGATAATTGTTATTTGTTATGATATTATAAATACAACAAAGTATGTTTCAAGAGTAAATATTATATTTAAATACGTATGTGTTTATAATAGAGATTTATAATAGAAATAGCTTTATTTGAAAAATTAAATTAGAGGATGCGTTACAGCTATCCGAAATATTCCGAAACAAAAATTAAATTAGACGTTATGTTACAGAAATATCCGAACAGATTAAGTTAGGTATTACGTTACGAATAATATCAGAAACTTGTAAAAAATAATATCCCGTTAAATTTATAAAATAGATATCCCAAAAGAAATCCTATGAGAAGTTTCCTCCAAATTCTTCTCATAGGATTTCTTTGCGTATATTTAAGTTGATTAAAGAAGAAGATATTAGTAAATAAGCTTAAGAGGTGAAGTTATGGAGTTTGATTTACTGATAAATATATTTGATTTGCATAATGAAGCAAGTATATTACTTACTGAAAAATATAAGCCTAAAAATGTTTTATTCTTTTATATGACTGGCTTAGAAATAATTCAATTAGAAAAATTAAAAATATATTATAAAGAAAAATTTCCAATGTGTAAGTTTGATTATAAAAAGTTAGATATAAATAGCCCTAGAGAAATAGAGGGTGCAATCAATTCATATGAAAATATGAAAGGGGTTTGCAACTTAACATCAGGTAAAAAACTTGCAACGCTTATGATTTATACATTTTGTATTAAGCATAATATTATATGTAAATATGTTGATGTGAAAAATGAAGTATTGATAGATATAGGGACTGATGAAATTACTTTAAATAAAAATAGCTTTATTGATTTAGAGATTGAAGATATCATAAAAAGCATAGGAGCATCTATTATAATAGATTCTACCACTTTGTATAGTAATAAGGTCTTAATTGATTTTACTATGTGGATAAGTCAAAATATAGAGAAATGGGATGAACTTAAAATGATGCTTCAGGATACAACTATTTTTCTTCGTGATGAGGATAATATGAATTTTTTAAATGTTGATAATAGTAAAATTCCAAGTAAGTATAAAGAAGCTTTAAATGAAAGATTAGAGTTCTTAGAAGAAAATAAACAAATAAGCATATCAAGAAAAAGTGATTTTTGTGAAATTAATTTTTTAAATGATTTTATAAAAACTTTTCTTTTTAAAAGTGGGACTTGGCTTGAAATTTTAACTCAAAAGATAGTTGAAGAAATAGAAGTTATAGATGAAGTTAAAAGTGGTTTATTATTCTTGTGGGATAATGATAAATCTAATGTTAGAAATGAATTAGATATAGTTGCGATTAAAGACTCTGTTATGATTTGTATATCCTGTAAAGATTCAAAAAAATATGATGAAGTGACATTAAATGAACTTAATGTTTATGCAGGACAGCTTGGTGGGGAAAATGTTATAAAAATTTTAGTAGCTACAAAAGAACCTTCAAAAACAACAATTTTACAAAGAGCTAAAGAAATGGGAATAGAACTTATTATTTTTAATGGAGATATAAATAAATTTAAAAGAGAACTAACAGAAATTATAAATCAAAAAAGAGAAACAAGCTAAAGCTTGTTTCTCT
>NZ_CAMQRY010000207.1 GCF_947036855.1 uncultured Clostridium sp. | reverse complement strand
TTACTACTAACATTCTTTATACTTATTTCAATAATGACTTTAAGCATTTATTCACAATCAAGTTTAATGAAAAAAGTAACTAGTAATACATATCAAATTAATGTTAGTAATTGGACTAAAAAAGAAACTTCACACGATATAAATAAGACTATTGAAAAGATATCAAAACAACAAAATGCAAATATTTATAGAATTTATTATGTCCCTCAAATGACTAAAAATGATATTGATATATATGCATCTATCGGAAGCAAACAAGCTTTTACTAATTTATTTAATATTAAATTTAAAGGAGAAAACACTCCTGCTAATTTACAAAACAATTTAATTTTAAGTACAAATTCAAAAGCTGATAATATGATTGGGCATATTAGAATTTTAAATGATAATAATATAAATATCCAAAGTCTAGCAGGTAGTAGTATACTTCCTATCACTGGAGTTTATTATGTTCAGGGTGGAAATAGTAAAAGTATTATAAGCGCATTTAAAAATCTTGGCTTAACTAGCACACTACTCAAAAATGATAATGTTAATTCTACTCAAAGTTCATTTAATACAAATGTTATTGTAGCGAGTGCTTTAGTAATTATTTTAATTATAATTACTTACTTATATTATTTAATTGGAACATTAAAAGAATATGCCATCAAAGTAGTTAGTGGTTATTCTAAGATGGACATTTTTAAAAAATATGTAAAAACATCTTTAGTTATCACAGCATTATGTATTTTAGTAAATATTATAATTACTATAATCTACGCATACTTCAAATACAAAGTAGGCATACTTAATTTCCTAATATACTATATAAGTATTTATGTACTAGTGTATATAGCTATAAATATATTATTAATACTACTATCACTTGTAATCTTTAGAGCTGATGTTTATAGCTCTCTAAAAAATAAAAAGCCATTAGTTTTAATAGCAAAAGCTAACTTTATTTTTAAATATTTAAGTTTAATAATTATAATTTTTGTTATTGTTCAATTGATTAGTGGATTAATGATGAAAAATAAAATCCTAAAACAAATGAGCTATTGGCAAAATACAAATAAGTATTCTTATACAGTATTTAATTTTAATACTACTAATAACTTAGCAGAAATTAAAACTTCTTTTAAATTTAAAAATTTCTTTGAAGATGTAAATAGCAATGCTATTTTATGTGCTCCTACATATGGAATAACAGGAGTTATAAAACTTAATAATTTTGCTAATCCATTAGAAGATACATCTTTACAAGATGGAAATGCTTTATATGCTAATGCAAATTACTTAAAAGAAAATCCTATATATGATATTAATAATAAAAAAGTTAAAGTAGCAAATAATTTTGGAGATTATTTAATTGTACTTGTACCAATAAAATATAAAAAAGATATTAACCAAATAAAAGCATCTTATCAAAAAAACTATCAAATGGAGAAATATATAACTAAATCTATGTATCAGCAAGCTATTGGTGGGCAATATGCTTTAAGTCCTAATGATTATCCTCCTGTAAAAGTAGAGATTAAATTTATTAGGAATAATCAAAAAACACCTCTATATAATATTAGGAAACCTTATAGTGTAAATTCATGTATAGCAATACTTGATGGTATTAATATGGGTGCTGACACTTATGAAAGCCTTTTATCTAGAGGTACAGTATTTGTAAATAATTCATATAACAATAGGCTAATGAAATCAGCAATAAAGGAAAGTGGCTTAACTAATAATTTAGTTGCTACACCTACTTTATATAGCAGAGTATCTGCCTATATGTATAAACTACAAAAAGAATTATCAGTAGATTTATTCTGTATAGCTATTTTAATTTTCACACAAATATTAATTAGTATATTTGCTGTTGTGAATTATATAGAAAGAAATAAAATGATATTTGCAGTTAAAGTACTCGGTGGATATTCTAACTTTGAAATCATCAAAAAATTTATATTTAAAAATCTTATTGGATATGGAATTGTACTTGGTATAAATTTATTATTCTATATAAAAATGCACACTTTAAATATAGAGTTATTTGGAATTACTAATGGGATAGTTCTTCTGATGTTATTAATTGATAGTATCGTATTTTATATAATGTATAAATCACATTTAAAAACAATTTTAAAATCTATTTTAAACAAGGAGTAATATAATATTATGATTAAAATTAAAAATTTATATAAAGCTTATAATGAAACAACTATATTTAAAAATTTTAATATAGAAATTGCAGAAAAAGAGATAGTTGCAATAACTGGTTCTAGTGGCGCTGGTAAATCTACTCTCCTAAATATAATTGGAGGTCTAGAAAAAGCAGACTCTGGAGAAATCTATATAAATGATAAACTTATAGATTGGAATAACTCTAAAGAACGAAGAGAAATGTTTAAATCTGTATTCTGTTATTTATTCCAAAACTATGGACTAATAGATAACATGACCGTAAATGAAAATTTAGATATTGCACTAAAATATACTAAAAGTACTACTAGTAAACTTGATAGAAAAATGGAAATTTTAAAAAAAGTAGGAATTGGTGATTTACTAAATACAAAAGTATTTAAATTAAGTGGTGGAGAGCAACAAAGAGTTGCCCTTGCTAAAATATTTTTAAAAGATAGTAAAATAATCTTAGCAGATGAACCCACAGCCTCTGTTGATAAAGATAATGCAACTAAGATTTTCAATTTATTAAGCTTACTAAGAGATGTTGAAAACAAAACAATCATAATAGTTACGCATGATAAATATATAGCTTCACTATGTGATAGGACTATTAGTATTGATAATATAGAAAGTTAAAA
>NZ_CAMQRY010000206.1 GCF_947036855.1 uncultured Clostridium sp. | reverse complement strand
ATATAGCTTTTTAGCTGCTATATTATTAGATTTAACTTTTATAAAAACTTCATTTATATCTAGTTTTTTTGCTTCTACAAGTAGGAATTTTAAAAGTTCTGTTCCTATTCCTTGTCCTTGGCATTCAGTTTTTACACATAGGTTGACTACTGTATACTTACCATCCATTAACAGTATTTGTCCATATCCCACATAATAAAACTTTCTTTTTATGAAATAAGCAAGTTCTGGTATATAATTTCTTCTAGACATTTCATACTTTACATCTTTGCTTTTTAGTGGAAACCTCTTCTCACTTTTAAAGGCATTATTTTGTATTTCACATCTTATATCTTCATTTATACTTCTAGTAAGGCTTTCATAATTAAATTCTATTGAATATGAAAACTTTTTAAAATCTACATCATTTACATTTAAAACCATAAATTCATCCATAGATGTTTTCTTAAATCCAACTTTTGAAATAAGCTCATTTTGCTTAGTAGATGAATATAAAAAACTATGGCTATCATAATTTTCTTTTTCTTTCATTTCAAGTAATGGTTTATCTAGTTCGTATATATCAGAAACATTAAATTTCAATTCGTCATTTTTACTAGCTTTAAGTAAAGCTATTGTCCCATTTGTATTTTTTAAATAAAATAAATAATTATCAACAAACACAAATTTCATATAACTCAAAAAATTTAAATCCATTATACTTTTGAATTCTTTTCTAAAATAAAAAAAGTCTAGAACATTTAGTAATTTTATTTCCATGCTTCACTCCTAAGATAAATACTACAGAAATATTTTACATTAATTCTAGACTTTATTCAAGTTTCTATATGTTTTTTAACATATCTATAACTTCATTTATTACAAAATCAGGAGTTGATGCCCCTGCTGTTATTCCAATTACCTTACAATCAAAGTTTTTTATCTCATCTGTTAAATCAGATGCATTTTCTATATGATATGTATTTTTACAATTCTTTTTACATATTTCATATAGCTTTGTAGTGTTTGAACTATTTTTACCACCAATAACTATTACCATATCAGCTTTAACAGAAATATCCTGCGCACTACTTTGTCTTTCTTCAGTAGCAGCACATATAGTATTAAAAGCAACTATTTCTTTAGATACTTTAACTATATTTGAAAGAAGTCTTTCCCAATTTTCTTTTTTCTCTGTTGTTTGAGATACAACACAGACTTTTTTAGGAAATTCTAAATTATCACTATCAGAAGCATTTGTAATTATAGCAGAGTCATTACACCAACCATTTATACCAATAACTTCTGCGTGATTTTCATCACCAAGTATAACTATAGTATATCCTTTTTCATAATGTGCTTTAACCTTCATATGAATACTTGTAACATAAGGACAAGTAGCATTATTTACTATAAGACCTTTACTTCCAAGAGTAGTAATAACATTTTCTTTAACTCCATGAGATCTAATTACAACAATATCATCTTTTTCAAGATTATCAATCTCTTCAAATGATATTGCATTTATCTCTTTAGCTTCAAGATTTTTAACAACATCTTTATTATGAATTAGTGGTCCTAGTGTATATATTTTTTTTGGACTATTTTCTCTAGCCTGTAAACTTTCATCTACTGCTCTTTTAACTCCAAAACAAAATCCTGCATTTTCAGCAAGTATAATTTTTCTTTTCATTTTAAACTCCTTAAATACTCTAATTAATTTATATTTTTTAAAATTTCTGAAACAACTTCTTGTATGTTTAACCCAGTAGTATCTACCTCTAATGCATCATCAGCTTTTCTAAGTGGGTCAACTTCCCTATTTGTATCATACTCATCTCTTTTTATAATATCTTCTAAAATTTCATCATAATTAACTTCAAGCCCTTTACCTGTAAGTTCTTTAAACCTTCTATCAGCTCTCTCTGTTGCACTAGCTGTTAAGAAAAATTTATATGGAGCATCTTTAAGAACTACTGTCCCTATATCTCTTCCATCCATTATAACATTGTATTTTTCAGACATTTTTCTCATTTGTTCTACAAGTTTCACTCTAATCTCTCTAACTGATGCATACTCTGAAACTCTTTTACTTATATTTGGGTGAGTTATTTGATCATTTATATTTTCTCCATTTAAGAAGAGGTCATCATTTTCAAAATATATATCCATAGTGCTTATCATTTCCATTAATTTATCTATTTCTGTAAATGCTATATTTTTCTCTAAAGCTTTTACAGTAACAGCTCTGTACATAGCCCCTGTGTTTATATACATAAGATCTAATTTATCTGCCACTATTTTAGCTATTGTACTCTTTCCAGCTCCTGCTGGTCCATCTATTGCTACGCTTAATTTATTCAAATCATATACCTCACTTTATTTTAATTATATATTTTCACCAGCTAAATACCCAGTTGATATTGCTATTTGAACATTGTATCCACCAGTAAAGGCATCTACATCTATTACTTCTCCTGCAAATGATAAATTATTTAAAATTTTAGATTTCATAGTTGATGGGTCTATCTCCTTTGTAGAAATACCCCCAGCTGTAACTATTGCCTCTTCAAGTCCTCTAAGCCCTTTAACTTCAAATTCAACATTTTTTATAAAGTTTACGAAAGCTTTTCTCTCATCTTTAGTTATAGAGTTAACTTTTTTGCTACCATCTATATCTACTGACTCTACTATAAATGGAATTAACTGTTGTGGGAATAGTTTATTTAAAGATTTTTTAAACTCATTATTTAAGTTCTCAGCAAAATCTTTTTGAACTCTAGCATCTAAAGTTTTTATATCAAGTGATGGTTTTAAATCTATAGATATTTT
>NZ_CAMQRY010000205.1 GCF_947036855.1 uncultured Clostridium sp. | reverse complement strand
AATGAGAATTATACAGTTTTTAAGTTTTATTGTATGACTGATGCTATAAAGTGCATAAAAGAAAGAAAAATTGATTTAGCTATTTTAGATATTATGCTACCAGATGGGGATGGTTTTTCTATTTGTAAGAAGATTAGAGAAAAGTATTCATTTCCTATTATGATGCTAACTGCAAAGGATGATGAGATTGATAAAATTATGGGGCTTACACTTGGGGCTGATGATTACATAACAAAGCCTTTTAGACCTTTAGAACTTATAGCTAGAGTTAAGGCACAGGTTCGTAGATATACAAAATATAATAGTTATAGTAATGAAGTAGCTGAAAAGATAGATGGATTATTTATTTTTGATGAACTTATGGTTAATATAAAAACATATGAGTGCAGATTAGATGATAAAAAAATAGCTCTTACACCAACAGAGTTTTCAATTTTAAAAATTCTGATTGAAGAAAAGGGAAGTGTAGTTAGTTCAGAACAGTTGTTTAGAGAAATTTGGAAGGATGAGTATTTTAGTAAAAATAATAATACTATTCCAACACATATTAGGCATATAAGAGAGAAATTAAATGATTCAATTGAAAAGCCTAAATATATTAAGACTGTATGGGGAGTGGGTTATAAGTTTGAAAAGTGAGAAAGTACAAAGTAAAGCTTACAATCACATTATTCGTAAAATACTTTTAAAAGTATCTATAGGAATTATTTTATCGTTTATTACTGTTTTAATAATAGGTGAAGCAGGTAGAGGACATATAGGGAATATAATAACGGGATTTATTAATAAAAAGTATATGCTTGGTTGGTATACATCATCTAGGATATATTGGGACTATTTTAGGAAGTATGTTGATTATGCTTTACTTGTAACTATGATTATAGTATTTTTAGTGTTTTTTAGAGCATTATTATCTTGGTTCACAAAATATTTTGATGAAATTATTGATGGAGTAAATAAACTTGCTAGTGGTAAAAATGAAGAAATTATTATGTCAGCAGAATTAAAATTTATGTCAGATAAGCTTAATCAAGTAAAGGATGATTTAGAGAGAAGTGCAAAGGCAGAGAGAGAAATTGAAAAACGAAAAAGTGATTTATTAGTTTATTTAGCCCATGATATAAAAACACCACTTACATCTGTTATTGGGTATTTAAGTTTGATTAATGAAAATCCTGAAATGGAAACAAAGCAAAGGGCTAAATACATGGGGATAACACTTGAGAAAGCTTATAGACTTGAAGGACTTATTAATGAGTTTTTTGAAGTTGCTAGATATAATTCTAAATCTGTGCCTTTAAGTAAAGAAAAGATAGATTTATCTCATATGATGGTGCAAATTATAGATGAGTTATATCCTGTAATTAAAGAAAATAAAAGAGAAGTTTATTTAAGTATTCCAGAAAATATTAGTATATATGCTGATGCTGAAAAGATAGCTAGAGTATTTAATAATCTTTTGAAAAATGCAATATATTATAGTGATGATAAATGTATTGAAATATTTGCAGAGCAAAAAGAAAATAAGGTTTTAATATCTTTTGAAAACATAGGTAATATACCAAAAGACAAACTTGATTCAATATTTGAAAAGTTTTATAGAATTGATAAGGCTAGGCAGACTTCTACTGGTGGTTCAGGTCTTGGACTTGCTATTGCAAAGGATATTATAGAACTTCACTCTGGAAGTATAACCGTAAAGTCTGAAAAAAATTATACTATTTTTACTGTTATTTTAGAAAATTTAGATTAGGTAATAAAATATATAGTTTCTATATTAAATCTCAATAAATAAACAAGGGTGGATAATACTATTTTTGTTAGAATTAATTTAGAATAGATATATTTAAAATGAGGTAAGGGATGAAGAATAAAAAGATATTAGTAGCTATGTTTGTAATAGTAATTATAAGTGGTGGCTTTTATTTAAGAAGTTATATTTCAAGTGAGAGCCATACTGGATTGTATATAAATTTTGAAGAAATAGATAAATTACCAGAAGAAGAAAAGGAAAAAGAGATAGATAATGCATTAGCGAATATAAGAAAGTTTAGAAAGGATGCTATAAATTCTATAAACTTTGAAGAGATAGATAAAGTGCAAAATACTCAAGAAAAAAAAGAAGATGATGGTATTTTAAGTTACGATAGTAGTGAATTTGAAATAAGTATGAGTAATGGTTCATCAGAGGAAATAAAGAATAGACCAACCTTTAGTGGAAAAGAATATATGGAAATATTAGATGTAGCTTTTCCATATATTATAGATATACTTGGTATTGATGAAAATGATAATGAGGCAATTCAAAGAATAGATATGGATGAATGTATAGATCCAAGGATAAATAAAATTTATGATGAAAAAGATAAAGGGGTTGCAAATGGATATCAGAACAAGGATATTCATGTTATGGAATATGAGAGCACAGGTGGTATTTATAAATATTTATTTTTAGGCAGAGATTCAAAAACTAAGAAGTGGAAGATACTGCATGATGGTTTAAGCTATAAAGAATAGTAATATAAAAAGTTTAGTGCTTAGAATTATTTTGAAAATTTGATAATAGAGATTAAGACTAGTGATAGAAATATATAGTTTCTACATAAAATCTCAATAAATAAACAAGATTATATTAAAGAATGGAAATACTCTCTTTTGGTAAGATTAACTTATCGGAAGGGAGTATTTTTTTATTATTATGTTTAAGTGAAAGTAGGAGGGGACATGGAATTAAAAATAGAAGGATTATATAAGTCATACAGAAATAAAGAAGCGTTAAAAGATTTAAATATTACGCTAAGGGAAGGGACATATGGATTACTTGGAGAAAATGGAGCAGG
>NZ_CAMQRY010000204.1 GCF_947036855.1 uncultured Clostridium sp. | reverse complement strand
ATCAACATATTTAAACACATTTATCTATATATTTATTAACTATTGGTTTCCTCCTCGAATTTAATTTTCATTCTTTTACTTATATTCATTATACATCTTTCAATGATTTAAGTATTAACAATAAAGTTTAAATTCTTATTCATATTATACCTAGTACATTAGAATTTAATATGAATATTTTAATCTATTTTAAATTTTTCTTTATTAGATACTGCCCATCTAAAAATTCTACATGTTGTATACTTCTCTTCTAAATTTTTATAGCATCCATCTAATTTATCTTCATCAATAATTTCTGATATAACTCCATTTTCTATCTCAACATTCCACTCATCAAACTTCCATGATGATTTTACACCCTCTTTTGGTATAATCACTAAATGTACATTATGTATATAATTCTTCTTTTGAGAATACCCTTTTTTAATAACGCCACATATATAGATAGCCTTAAAATCTTTTTGCTCATCAAACTCTATCTCTCCACCAGCTACCATCTCTTCATTATGCTTACTAAACTTTTTACTATATTTCCCTTTTAAAGATGCAGTACAATGTTTTTCATCATTTACTCCAACTACGTATTTTGACCAAAGCCACATGAATTTTTCTTTCTCAAAATTATGTTTTATCTTTATCATTAGTTTTCTCCTATCACTCTTAAATATATTTATTTACCAATCTATTTCTTAAAAAACTTTATTCTCTAAACTATAAAGTTTCAATATTTTCTGCCTTAAATCCATTAAATTTATTCCAAGATTTAATCCATTCATCAGCAGGTGTTTCTGCACCAATTGAAATATTATATTCAAAAGCTAAAAGATTATATAAGCTATCATATAAATCTCTACTAAGTTTTTTCTTGCTAAGTATGGCTTCCTCTAAAGTTTCCATAAGCTCATACTCTAAAGTTTTATCTATATCCCCAAGAAAACCAACATAATTTACTATTGATTTTTCTTCATCATCTAAATAAATATCTTCTAATACACTAAGCTCTATTGGTGATTTATCTTCTTTTCTATAACAATAAGCATTATGTGCAAGTAAACAAACCATTTTCACTCTCTTTGAAACAAAATTATAGCTTCTTGGTTTCTCTATTGATACTTCTAAAACTTCAATTGCTTTTCTATACAATACTGTTGCAAAATCTAATCTTTCACCTACTTCAAATTCTTGACAAGCAAGATATGTAAGGTCATATAAATAATCCAACTTTCTTTCATCTCTTAATACTTTTTTAACATCACTCATAATCAAATCTCCAATTCATTTTTATCTTTTGTTTTCTATAAATTTAGTTTATCATTATAAATATGACAACTGACTGTCATATTTAAAAAAATATTTTTAAAAAAGGTAAATTATTATGGATTTCAACAAAAAAAAATCATTTAAATCAGCAAATATGCTATCTATGATTACTCTACTACTTGAAAACAAAGTTTTAACAGCAAGAGATTTATCAGAAAAACTAGAAGTTTCACCAAGAACTATTTTTAGATATGTAGAAGAAATTTCAGCAACTGATATACCAATAACAATGACTAAAGGAAGAAATGGTGGTATTCAAATTCTTGATACCCATAAGCTTGATAAAAGATTATTAAGTTCTGATGATTTATCTGCTCTTGTAAGCTCACTTAAAACATTAGAAATTACAACTAATAATAAAGCTTACTCTTTAACGCTTGATAAGATTAAAAGCCTTATACCAAGTCAAAATTCTGATAATATAATTTTAAAAGCAAATCAAATATTAATAGATACAACAACTTGGGATGGTGTTCACAACTCATCAAGTTCTATAGAAATTATAAAAGATGCTTTAAATAAAAGTTGCTTACTTTCATTTGAATATACAGATAACTTTAAAAATGAAACACTCAGAATTTGCGAACCATATAGGCTAATTTTAAAAGGAACCTATTGGTACCTTTATGCTTTTTGCAGAACTAAAAATTCATTTAGAAAGTTTAAACTTTCAAGAATAAGCAATCTTACAATGCTTGATGAAAGCTTCACTCTTCAAGATATTGATTATAGTATTAACCCTCTAGGTTCTTGGTCAAATCCTAATACTATAACAGTAAAACTTATAGTTAAAAAGACTGCTATAAACAGGATTTTAGAATTTTATGGTGCTTCTATTGTATCTAAATTATCTGATGATACCTTTGAAGTTCTTCTACCATTTGCAAATACAGATGATGAATATGATTATCTTATAGGTTTTTCAGATAAATGCAAAGTCATTGAACCTCTAAGTGTAAAAAATGAGTTAATTTCTAGATTAACTGCTACTTTAAACTTATATTAGAACTTAAAAAGAAGCTATATCAATCTGATAAAATCAAACTGATATAGCTCCTTTTATTTTATAGTTAACTTTCAAAACCAAGTTCATTATAGTCTAAAAACACTCTATTCTCTGGTAGTTCTTTTCTCCAAGCTTTAAAATTATCTTCAATCAAAAAATTATATAAACTTGTTGCTTGATATAATTCATCTTTAGACTTCTCAATATTAGATGTAATTATAGCATCAGCCCTTATAATAGAACTTGCCATATCAAACTTTGAACTTATCAAATCTAAAAACTTAATCTCTTTACCTTCAAATTTAACCGTAATCTGCTTAATATCATCATCTACATAAATATACTTCAAATCTTTCTCATTCTTAGTTTCTGAAAAAACTTTAGCAATTATTTTATCTATCATCTCAAAACCATCCTCCTTTCTTTTTTAAATCACAAATCATCTATAAGTTTATTATAAGCGAAAGTTATAAATTCAAACCTATTTTCTGAAAACTCATACAATAAATATTTAACTACTATTACT
>NZ_CAMQRY010000203.1 GCF_947036855.1 uncultured Clostridium sp. | reverse complement strand
TACAAGGAAAGTATGTCCGAATAAATTCTGTACTAAAAAAGGTTGACAATCCACTACTCTACCTATATTAGAATATTTTTCTTTTAATTCATTATAAACAAAGGAAAAATCAATGAGTTCATTTATTTTTCGTAGCATATTATTTTGTGGAATTATAATATCATATAATTCAATATATTTACTTGAAACTTTAGATACTTTTTTTTCTAACATAGATGCGTGCCTCCGTACATGTTTTTTATAATTTATATTATACAATAAAAAAAGATAACTTCTATACATAAAGTATAAAAATCATCTTTTTCTATAAATATTATTACTTTTTCAGTGGCCTCAATAAAATCTAAACTACTTTTCTATATCTAGATACTAACCATTATTTTGTGTGTTTGCTTGGTTATTAGTTATATTACTATTTTGACTATTTGCATCTGTATTATTTTGAGTACTTGTATTTGTTGTTTGATTAATATTATTTGCTGATGAATTATCCTGTGCTTGTACAGCTTTTTCTCCACCTTCAAAGAATGATTTAATCCAGTTCCATATCTTCTCAACAATATTTTCTGTTTTTTCTATTGCAACATGATTATTTTTTATCTCTTGTTGTATTTTCGAAGAGACATTTGTAAAGTTTTTCTCGCCTTTTTCAATAGAACTTTGTATATTTTTAAGAGTTCCCTCTACATTCTGATACTTTAAATTAAGACCTTTAATTTGCTCCATTAGATTTGTTAATTGATCCTTTTGAGCATCTGATAATCCACCACCATTGTTATTAACTACATTGTTAACAATATTGTTTATTTCTATTTTACTATTTGGATTATCCTTTATAACTATTGATTTTGCTTGGTTAACTATTGTTTCAGCTTTTTTCTGTCCAACAGTTTTAGCAATACTTGCAGTTGTATTTATTTCTTTATTTGCAACTTGCTTATTTTTTTCTGGAACTACTTTTCCTGTTGCTTCTTGGAATGCTTGTAAAACCCCAGCTAAAGCAGCTTGTCCTGTTACTCTCATTGGAGCATTTGCAAAAATACTTGCATCATTAATTCCACAAGTAGTTAATGCACTTGCAAGCATATCACCTGTAACTTCTGTTAAATTATTTGTTTGAACTTGTATTCCTGAACCTTTTGGAAGTATAGTTATTTTAGTAGAACTAAATGAACCTTCATTTGGAATATTATTTATATTTCCTGTGTATCCTAGTTCTTTTGCTATATCTCTATTTGTAGTCTGTATAAAAGTTACACCTTCTTGATTTGTTGTAACATTAAAATCTTTTAATAATTCTTGTCTTTGCTCCCAGCTATTATTAGCACCAAGTGTTACTATTATTTTTCCAACATTATTAGTTGGCGCTGCAAGTAATATTTTATTTTGAGTATTGCTACTTGTGTTATTCCCCATATTTATATAAGATACTCCACCAAGTGAAATTGCTCCTATAAGAGCTATTGCTATAAATTTTCTTTTCATTATTAATAAACTCCTTTATCTTTCGTTATATGTAATTCTAATCTAATTAAACCATATAAGGATTAGATTATACAAATTATACAATATTTATCTGTTTTTTTCTATACAACAATATTAAAAGCAAATTACAACAATACTATAAATACCTACTGCTTTCCTAAATTCACTCAACATATAAATCTTTTAAATCAAAATTAACTTTTTAAACATCAGAAAAAGACTGAAATTTCTTCAGTCTTTTAATCTTTTTCACTTATCGCCCTTAAATTTACTTTAAGTTCCACAATAAGTTACATATGATTTATCTTCTTTTTTCACTTCTCTATAAAACTCTAAGTCCTTTGAATAATCAAATGGATTTTCTAGTGCATCTAAAAGATATTGAAGTATTAAATATTTACCTTCTTTAGCTGATGCTAAAGCTTCTTCAACTCTATGGTTTCTTGGAATAATTACTGGGTTTGTTTCTCTCATAAGTTTTCTTGCTTCTTCCATTGATTTATCCTGTCTTCCAAGTCTTTGCTTCCAAAGTTTATACCAAACCTCAAATTCATCTGTATGATGTATTTCTAGTTCATCAAACCTACCTGTAGTAAGATAATAAAATGTATTAGTATAATCAACTTTATACTTTTGCATTATACTAAGAATCCCATCAATTAAATATTCATCTGCTATTTCTTCATTAAATATTCCAAGTTTTTTTCTCATTCCATTCATCCAAACTTTTTTATATAAATGTGAATATTCTTTTATCTCATTTTGTGCAATCTTTATTGCTTCTTCTCTATCCTCATGTAAAAGAGGTATTAAAGATTCTGCAAATCTCGCAAGATTCCAACCTCCCATATTCGGTTGATTTGCATATGCATATCTTCCTTCTCTATCAATAGAACTAAAAACTGTAGCCGGATTATATTCATCCATAAATGCACAAGGTCCATAATCTATTGTTTCTCCACTAATAGTCATATTATCACTATTCATAACTCCATGTATAAATCCTACAAGTTGCCATGATGCGATAAGATTTGCCTGTCTTTTAATTACTTCCTTAAGTAAAAACAAATAATCTTTCTTATCCCCACTACTTTCTATATCAAAATGTCTTTTAAGCGTATAATCTGCAAGTTCTTTAACATTTTCTGTATCTCCAAATCTTTGTGCATATGCAAAAGTTCCAACCCTTATATGACTACTTGCAACTCTTGTAAGAACTGCTCCATCCATTTCTTCTTCTCTTAAAACTTTTTCACTTGTTTTCAACACTGCAAGTGACCTAGTTGTTTCTATTTTAAGTCCATACATTGCTTCACTTATAATATACTCACGAAGCATAGCAGAAAGTGTTGCAAGTCCATCTCCACCTCTTGAAAACTCTGTTCTTCCAGAACCCTTAAGTTGTATATCAAATCTTTTAT
>NZ_CAMQRY010000202.1 GCF_947036855.1 uncultured Clostridium sp. | reverse complement strand
CTATAAAGTCGTTGTTTAATGTGGAAAGTCTTAATTTTGCAGTTTCTAAAAAACTACAAAGCATTATAAACTGGAATAGCTTACAACAAGCAAGATTTAATTATGATAAAGTTCAAAAATGTTGGTGTTTAATTGTGATTTACAATAAACAAGAGTTAGAAAACGATAAAACCAATGTGTGTAGTATAGATTTAGGTTTAGACAACATTGCTACATTAACTTTTAAAGATGGCTTAAATCAATATATCTTTTGTGGTAAAAAGTTGAAATCAGTTAATTCTTATACTAATAAGCAGATAGCACATTTTCAATCAATAGAAATGTTTAAATGTGGCTCTGATAAGTTTAAAAACACTAAAAAAATTAATAAAATTAGAAGATATAGAAATAATTATATTAATGACTATATGCATAAAGTTTCTAAATCTATAATTGATAAAGCTATTAAAAATGGTGTTGGTAAAATTGTAATAGGTAAATTAAAAGGAATCAAACAAGATATGAATTTTAATAAAACTTTTGTTCAAATTCCGATACAACGTTTAGCTGACTTAATTAGTTATAAAGCTAAATTGCAAGGTATAGATGTTAAGTTCCAAGAAGAAAGCTATACAAGTGGTTGTTCTGCATTTGATTTAGAACCTATTACAAAGAAGAGTTATGATAAATCAAGAAGAATAGTAAGAGGTCTTTTTGTAAGTAGTTTTGGACTTGTAAATTCAGATATAAACGGAAGTTTAAATATACTTAGAAAATCAGAGAAATGTATTCCCGACCTAATCAATTTAGTGAGGGATAATGGGCAATTGAACTCGCCTAAACGTATAAGGGTTGCCTGTTAAGGTGGAAACTTAAATACCAAACTACGTTAAAAGAATCTACGCCCCTTGTGGGTGTAGTAGTTCAATGAAATTTATTTGAAAAGTATTTAAAAATAAAATAAAGATAGAAAATATGATAAATTACTATTTTTAGTGTTACTAGTTTTAAAGTTTTTCATTATTATAATCAATTATAAAAAATTGAAAATAAGAGTAGGTAAGAATATTATTAAAATATATTAAAGGAAACTTTTAATAGAATAGTAGGGATTTTGTAGGGGTGATTATAAATGGCTAAATTTGAAAAGTTATGCTCAAATACAGGTGTTATAAAAATTATTGCAAGTAAAGGTGAGGTTATCACTGTTGCAGAAGGTTCATTTTTGTCAATGACAGATACTTTTGATGTAGTTTTAAAAAAGCATAAAGATATGAAAAAAACTTTAGAAAAATTTATTTCAGGTCATAAGGTGATGACTGAGGAATATACAGCTAAGGAAGATGGTGAATTAGTTGTAACAGACAGAAGACTTGGTGATGTGTTAATTATTGAGTTAGAAGACAAAAGAAAATATGTTATAGAAGAAAAGTGTTTCTTAGCATCAGTTGGTGATGTAACATACTCAGTTGAGGATGAAGGAATAAAAGGAATGTTTAGTGGTGAGGGAATATTTAGACTTGAAGTTAAAGGAACAGGAACTTTATGCCTTAGTGCTTATGGAGCAATTATTGAAAAAGAGTTAAATGAAGGTCAGTCAATGATTATAGATACAGACCATATTATTTTAAGACATTTAAGCACTGAGTATACTGTTGTAGAGCTAGAGCATACAAGAAAAGGTAAGCTTGAAGGCGAAGGTAAAGCAGTTAAGGTTTCAGGACCTGGAACAGTTTGGTACCAAACAAAAACTTTAAATTCATATATGAGTAACCCAGAATTATAATCCTGATAAATAATTCAAATTAAAGCACAAATAGAGTATGTATAATTCATTTATAAAGTGAATTATCTATACTCTATTTTTAGTATTTTAAAATAAAAAAAGCTTGTCTTAAAACAAACCTTTAATGAATTGTATAAGCTAACTAATTTCTATGAAAATGACCTAAAAGGAAAATTGCAAAATTAATTATATAGTATACAAGTACTACTGATACACCTATAAATGCAAAATTCATTTTTTCAGATAATAGATTTTTTAGTCTAGCTTTCTTTTCTTTATCAGGATCCTCTTCAGATCTAGAAATTTCTACTGTAGTTGTTATTAAATCAGCAGACAATAAAATGAATGCCCCTATTATAATAAGAACTGTTTGTGAAATTGGATTTAATGATGGCATATTAAAATCTCCTCTAAAAAATCATAATATCTATATTATAGCACTAATTTATTGTTTAAAATCAGAATAAATGAGATATTTACAATATTGTTATTATTAACTATATATATGTTTTATTTTATAAAAGTGTTAGTAATTTAGAAGTTAATTTCTAATATTGTTATATTAGGAATACATCCAAATCTAACAGGAAGACCTGTACTTCCAATACCTGTATTAACATATAATAAAATGTTTTTATTTTCTCCAATTGTATAAAAACCTCTATCATATCTCTCAGCAAGTCCTGTATTTACAAGAACTCCATAAAAGGGAATAAAGATTTGTCCACCATGACTATGTCCTGCAAGTGCTAAATCAATAGGATAAGTTGTGAATTTATCAATTAAATCAGGTTCATGCAGTAGTAGTAAATTGAAATCATCTTTATTTATATTAGATGTAGCTTTAGGAATATCAATCTTTCCTTGGAAAAAATCATCAATACCCATTATATTTATATGTTTATCATTAACTTTAATTTTTTTATTTTCATTTTTTAAAAGGGTAAAACCAGCATTTTTAAGTATTTTAGGATATGTATACCTATCACTCGGTGTAGAATCATGATTTCCATATACAGCAAATTTACCTATTTTAGCAGATATCTTAGCAAGTATTAAATCTGCTTTCCCATCATCAAAATAATATTTCATTTTATCAACTAAATCACCAGTAAGTATTACTATATCTGGATTTTCAGAGTTAATTTTATTTACTAATTTATCAAGTTGTTTTAT
>NZ_CAMQRY010000201.1 GCF_947036855.1 uncultured Clostridium sp. | reverse complement strand
GTAAAAATACTATGAATTATATTATCCAAATAGATTTCTTTAATAAAATATTAGGCTTGATTGATATTGAAAAAGAAGTTGATAGTGATAAATTTAAAGAACTTACAAGAGTAGTTAGAAAATCATTTAACTTAGAAAACTTTGGAGAAGTTCTTAAGGAGCAAGATTTTTATATAGATAAATTTGAAGAATATAATAAAGAGATTATAGAAAAAAATTCTTATATATTTGAAAATTACTTAGTTAACTTTATATATTCAAATCTATTCCCTTTCTCAGAAGTAGAAAGTATTTTTGATGGATATACTATGCTACTTATGAGATATGAGCTTATAAAGTTTTATCTTATGGGAATGTATATGAATGATAAAAAACAGAATGTCATGGAGATTGTAGAGTTTATTCAATTATTCTCAAAAGTTGTAGGACATCACAGAAATTATACTCAAAAGATATTAAGACATATAAAAAAGAATGAGTTAGATAATATAAACTTTATGGAAAATATATTATTAGTTATAGAGTAATGAAAGAAGGTTAGATATATATTTTAAAACTAGCTGTTTTATGTGAAGTAGTGGGTGAAAATGGTATAATTAGCTTATAGTTACAAGGCGGTGGTGGATAATGAGTGATATTAAGTTTGATATAAAAATAGAAGGGGATAGTGAGGGGTATGTAGGTTTTGAGTGTCCTTTTTGTGAATCTGAATTTAAATTAAATGCAGGTGAATTTCAGGATGAAGATAATATTTTTACAGAATTATTTTGTCCTTATTGTGGATTAGTAGATGAAATCAATAAATTTTATTCAAAGGATCTTGTAAAACAAGCTGAAGCAATTGCTTACAATTATATGGTAGAGCAATTGAATAAAGTATTTGGTGATTTTAAAAGAAGGACAAGAGGTAATAACCTTATAAAAGTTGATTTTAAAGAACTAAAAAAAGTGAATATAAAAGAGCTAAAAGGTAAAGATACAGTAGAAGAAATATTTAGTTGTCCAATGTGTGAAAATCATGTGAGGGTATTATATTGTGTTGGTATATCAAAGATATATTGTGCTTACTGTGGAGGTGATATATAGGTGACTATTATAGAGTATAAAAAAGTTAGTCAAGCATTTAGAAGAGTTGCATCTAATATGCTTACGACTAAATATGATCAAAGGAATATACCATTAATAAGATTTAGAAAATTTATTCAAGAAAATGAATTAATAAATGCTATAATTCAGAAAAAAATCAATAATATTGATTATGATTATAAAGAAAAATTTATAGTAGAGACTAGTGGATGGAGTAGTATAGTAATTCCTATAGCTGAAAGTGAACATATTAAAGCAATGTATGATTATTTATTAGATATGACAAATGGTGAAAAAGATATTAGGGATATAGCTTATAATATTTGCCATAGCAGTGGAAAGTGGGATGAGATAATTAGAGAATATTTAGATAAAGTATTTAAACCTTTAGTAGATTTTATAGTAGATAGTTTAGCAATGGAGATGATAGGAATGGAGAATATAAAGCAAGAAACACATATACATCAAAATATTAATAAGAATTATGGAACAGCATCAATTGCACAAGGAAATATTGAGTCTATAAATAATGTTACATTAAATGATTTACAAGATATTAAGGAACTAGTTGAATCATTAAAGGGATTAATTATAAATGAAGAATTTGATGAAGAGTTAAAAGAAGAAGTAATATATGATTTAGAAGATATAGAACAGGAAATAAATAATGATAATCCGAAAGAGGGAAAGATAAGAAAAGCATGGAAAGGCGTAAAAAATTTCGTATCTAAAATTCCAGAAGGAGTGAAAAAAGCTGCAATAATAGCCACAGAATGCGGAATATTATATGAAAAATTAAAGCCGTTTATAGAAAAATAAAAAAATATAAAGTTTTTGTATAAATGTATAATTAAAAATTTAAAGGGCAACATAATATCAAAGTAAAAAAAGTCCATGATTTTATAGGTGCGACAACACCTGTAAATTCAATAGATACTGTAACTATCTAATGAATCCTAAAATCAAAGACTTCTATTGTATTATGTTCAATTTTAAAGATTTTATACAAAAGAAGAGTTTATGATTTTATATAGAGTAATATTTTGATGATTATATCATATGATTTTGAAATATATCCTCTAGAGATATTTTAGTTTAGTGCTAGTTATCTTTAGGGGATTTTTTTATTTAATTTTATGAAAGGCTATGGATAATTTTAAGGTGAAAAAGTTATCCACAGGTAGGTGAGATTTTTATGAAAATAAGCACAGTTTGATGGGAAGTTGTGAGTTTTAAAAGTTATCTACAAGCTAAAGTGAGTTATAGTAAAGGTTATAGAGGTTGTTACTTGGGAGGGTACTACCTTTAAAGTTAAGGTAACAACCTCTTAATTAAAATAAAAAGGAGAGAATATATGATGAATGATTTAATTAGAAAAAAGTTTAAAAATAAAAGTGTTTTTAGTTTTGTATGGAATGGAAAAGTATGTTGGATTGGTTCTGAGATTGGCAAGATGTTTGGTTATGCTCAGCCAAGGAATGGGATTTATGATTGTATCAGAAGAGAGAAATTTGAGGTAGGGTTGGAATATGATTTACTAGAGGGTGAAGAGTTAAAAGAATTTAAAGAGATTTTTTCAGATGTATTAGAGGATTTTAAGTTTGCACCTAAGATAATCGTATTATATGAAACAGGGTTATATGGATTTCTTGGATATACTGAAATGCCTCTTGGTGTAGAGTTTAGAGCTTGGATTAGAAAAGAAGTAATGCCAGTTATTAAAGAAAAAGGTTATTCTGTTAAGGAAGAAATTATTTTATCATCTGATAATGTTCAAAATAATGTAGCTGTTAATGATTTTAGTTTTAGTAAGTTTAGCACAGAAAAAATGGAGCGATATAGATTAGCTTTTGAAAGTGCTAAAATGC
>NZ_CAMQRY010000200.1 GCF_947036855.1 uncultured Clostridium sp. | reverse complement strand
AATATAGATATTAAAAATATTATAATTTTAACTTTTACAAAATCAGCAGCAGAAAATATGAAAAATAGATTTATTACCGATTTTAAAAAAGAAAATGCACCTTTTTTTGGAACTTTTCATGGGATGTTTTATAAAATTTTAGCAAGATATCATGGTAAAATTGAAATTATTAATATTTATGAAGCTTATGGTGTTATTAAGAAGGTACTACAAAAATTTAATGATGAAATAAGTGATGATAAAGTTAAAGAAATACTTAACAATATATCATTAAAGAAATCTAGTTATGATGGTGAGTTTACACCAACAGTAGCAACTAATATATTTGAAGCTTGCTTTGAATCATATGAATCGTATAAAGAATATAAAAATTTATTAGATTTTGATGATTTGCAAAAGCGAGGAATAGAATTATTAAAAGAAAATCCTAATATGTTAAATGGATATAAAAATTTATTTAAATATATTCTTGTTGATGAGTTTCAAGATTGTGATAACACTCAAGTAGAATTTTTAAGACTAATGAATGCAAATTTATTTGCAGTTGGCGATGAAGATCAATGTATTTATTCTTTTAGAGGATCAAATCCAGCAGTAATAGTTGATTTTGAAAAAGAATTTTTAGATGCAAAGAAAATTTACTTGAAATATAATTATAGAAGTAAAAAAGATATAGTAGCAATATCAAAGAAAGTTATAGAAAAAAATATTATAAGAGATAATAAAGATATTATAGGGTTTAAAGAAGAAAGTGGTTTAATTGATATAGTTATTCCTTACGATGAATCAGAACAAGGTAAAAAGATAGCTGAAAAAATTAAGATATCTTCAGCAGAGGATGAACTTTATTCTGATAATGCTATATTATATAGAACAAATTTAGAATCAAGAAATATTATTGATAGATTAATTAAAGAAAAAATACCATTTAGACTTTTAGATAAAGAATTTAATTTCTTTAATCATTTTGTTTGTCAGGATATAATAGCATATTTAAAGTTAGCACTTGATCCAACTGATAAAGAAGCTTTTATTAGAGCTATAAATAAGCCATATAGATATATATCTAAAGGTGTTATAAAAGAATTAAAAGAGGAAATAACAGTTGTTAATTGCTTTAATTTTATATTACAGTCAAAAGATATACATCCATTTCAGGTAAAGAAAATAGAAGATTTAGCCAAAGATATAGCCAATTTAAATAGACTTACACTTAGAACAGCTATAGATTTTATACTGAGTGATTTAGAGTATCTTGATTATATAAAAGAATATTCTAATAAATACAATCAAAAAGCCGAAGATTTATTTGATATGATAGAAGAATTTAAAGAAGCTGCAAAAGAGTTTAATAAAATAATTCCATTTTTTGCTCATGTTAAAGATATTGAAGAAAATATAGTAAAGTCAAAGGCTATAAAACAAGATGCTGTAATTCTTAGTACAATACATGGTGTAAAGGGGATGGAGTTTAAAAATGTACATGTAATTAATTGTGTAGATGAAATGATACCTCATAAAAATGCTACAAATTTAGAAGAAGAAAGAAGAATTTTCTATGTAGCACTTACAAGAGCAATAGAAACTTTAAATATATATATCCCTAAGACTTGTAAAAATGATTTTAAAGAACAAACACCATTTTTAAAGGGAATTATAGAAGAAGTTAAAATAGCTTATACAGGTGATTTTAAAGTTGGTCAAAGGGTACATTCAAATACTAATGGTCATGGAACAGTAGAAGAAGTTAAAGATGGAATAGTAACAATCATATTTGGAAATGTTCTTAAGAGATTTAGTATAAAAACAGTTGTGCAAGCCGGGCTTATAAAAATAGTATAGAAGAATATAAAACAAACTCCATCACCCAAATATTAGGTGATGGAGTTTTTTATATTGAATAATTTTCAAACTTTAATTTATTAGCCTATATAAGCCATAAATAGTCTTCCGATTAAATTTATCTCATCTGTTGACAATATAACATCAGTAGCTCCAGTAAATTCTACATCCATGTTAATAGTTCCAACAGTTTTATCACTCATAAGTACTGTGTAAGAGTTTTGGTCAATTATTTTTTTGAATTGTAAATCGTTAATTTTAAACACCATCCTTTATTTATTAGTTTTATTTTGTACAATCTATTTATCGGAAGCATATAAAAAAACTTTACGTTAAATAAATAACAAACTTTAACTAAATTGTTAACAATTAGGTAACTTTGAAAAGGGATATGAAAAAACATCTTGTTTTAACAAATGCCACTCACTTAATTGATAACAATATATTGAAAAACAATAAGTTTTTCTTGAAAAATGAAAATAAAGGTGGTATTGTATATATAAAGATTAAGATTGAGTGAAGGGGGAGTTTATAAATGAATATAAGAAATATAATTATTTTAACGAATAATGAAAATGAAATTTTATTAAAAGAAGATAATTCTTTTTTTGAACTTTATACAAAAAAGGCGGAAGAGTTATTAGATGGAAATATAAAAAAATACATAGGTGAATATATTGAGGGAGAATTTGAAGATTTAAATATTATAAGTAAGAAGAAAATAAATTATTATGGTGAGGAATTAGTCTATATTTATGTTGAAGTAAAAAAGCATTATACATTTTCAAAATTAAAAAAATTTAATAAAGAAACGGATAAATTTGATAGTATATATATTAATGCTATTGAAGAGTATCATTTAAAAATATGGAATTATAGAGATACTAACCTTAAAAAATGTACAATTATAGAAGAATGAGTTATTAAAGTAGATAGAAAGGATTGTATATTTTCAATTATTATAGGAATATTATGTGGGATTTTTATGTTCTATGGAGCTAGTGATATTAATTATTTTGGAGTATGGGTAACATTAGTAAGTTTTGCAGTAGCAATATATTTAGTTTATAGCAAAAAAACAGAAATTAAAAATAAAATAGGCGCAGTTATTTTAGTAAGTGGGCTGG
>NZ_CAMQRY010000199.1 GCF_947036855.1 uncultured Clostridium sp. | reverse complement strand
CCTGTTATTAAATTTATATCAAACCATTCGCTTGGATTTCCAGCAAACTGAATAGCAGTACTTGAGCACTCAAGAGAATCACTATTTGTGTCATGTCCAAAATTATTGGTAAAAATAGTAGAATTGTTAATATCTGTAGTTGTAACAGTAACCCAAAATTGTCTAGGTGTTGTAGAGTTAGTATATCCTGTAGGTTGTACAAAATTAGTTGGTGGACAATTTAGATTAGCAGTAGCAGTTTCATAAATGATATATTCTCCAGAGGTTACTACATTAAAACTATAATAGCCATTTGAATCAGAATAAGTAGTTTGGCAAGTATTATTAGTTTGATCATAAAGAATTACAGCAGAACTACTAATAGGTGGTTCACCAACATCAAAAATTCCATCTACATTTAGATCAAAAAATATTGTTCCATCAAATTTAGCACTAGGGTCAGTTACATTTATTAAATAATCTTCAACTTCACCATCAGATGCAGGTCCATATGAACGAGTATCTTCATCAATAGCTAAAACATTTTGATTTATTAAAGTATCAGTAGTTATCCGAAGTCTAGCAAAAGTATTACCTGCTGATAGTGAAGCGCTTGCTGGAATTGTAAAATTAAAAGTTACACTTCTAGGATTACTAGAACTTGTTGATACATTTTGGACAAGTACAGAATCTCCTTCAAATTCTCCATCTTGATCAAAGTCAACCCAAGCATAAATGTTCGCAGAAGAGCCAGTGTTATTAGTATATAAAACTGAAAAAGAATAGGTTGTATCATTTGGTTGTAAATCAGGAAGTGAAGCTACAATACCATCATCAGGTGTTTGAGAAGGGATATCATCACCACTAGCATCAGAGCTTTGATAAGCATCAGTTTCAGCAGTTATATCTCTTCCAAGTTTTAAATCTGGATGAATTAGATGTCTTGGTCCATCACTAGCAAGTTTTGTTCTGTAATTACCTGTACCTTGTGAGGCAGAGTTAGTATCAGGTGCATCACCAAAATCAACAAGGATTTCTGCATTAAGACAAAGTGTCGCATCTTGTCTTTTGGGAAGTTCAGAGTATGAAAAGATTTCTCCAACCATAGTTCCGTTATCATTTCTCCATCTAACAATTGTTCCAGTAGAATTATGAATGAAAAATATAAATCCATTTGCATCAATAAATGCAGCACCACCACCGACAGGTATAGTACTAGGAGTAATTAAAGTAGAAAAGTTTGGAATAGTTGGATTAATTGTTACAAAAACAGGTGTTGGTGCAAGATCTTTTGCAGTGGCATAAAGTAAACCATCGGCTTTATTAAAAACCCAATCTCCAGAAATATTACCAATTCCAGTTAGTGGAACAGCCTCATTACCAGCAGTAGAGAGTAGATAATTATTTCTAGGGTCTACTATAAGTCCAAAGTTTGGAGACGTAGAGCGCATATCAAGAACATAAAACTCTTCTTGACCATTACCAGCTATATAGTAGTAACCATTATCATCAAATGCACCATTAGTAATATTATTAGTTGGTAAGTTTGGGATTAATCCTATATCAGTTACTGTTCCATCATCTTCAATTCTAGCCATATGCCCAGCAAGGGGGTCATTCATATCATATATTCCATAAATATAATCATCAGTAATATTATAAGCAATAGCATTTATAACACCACCCATATCGGGTGAGATTACAGTTACAGTACCAGTTACAGGGTTAATACTTCTAAATTGGCTATTATATGGATTATTTGAAGGGTCAGATTCAGCAATAACTTGAAAGGCAAGTCTTGGACAATTAAATTTTCCCATAATTTTTTCTCCTTTCAAAATTTATAAAAGTAAAAATTAACAGCAAGAGCTTTGACAAGATGAACAGTTGTTACAAGAACAAGAATCTGTATCTATGCAATATTTAAATTTAATAGCATATGAACCTGTAAAGCCAGCATATAAATTGGTTAAGTTTTGATTGGTTATAGTAAAAGTTATATCTCCAGTATTTATATCTACAAGAGACCCATTAGGGTTTAAATTTTGAACTGTAAAATCTAACTCAGTTGGTTTTGTAAAATGTAAAATATAATTTCCAGCTTCAAGATTTTCAAATTTAAAAAAACCATCTATGTTATTAATAGTAGATGAAATAGTAGTAGCAATTTCATTTCCAAATTCATCTTGTAAATAAACAGAAACAGAATTTATAAGTGTGTCATTTGGAGTAAATAATCCATTATTCATGCAGTCAAAAAAAGTTAGTCCTGACACTGAAAAATTTTCAAATGTCAAAAGACCAACATTGATATCTATAGTTGAATTATTTAGACATTTTATTAGTGGTGATAAGTTTGAAAATGGGTTTATAGCTGAATATAAACTGGGGATATTGCCTATATTATTATAAGTTAATTTAAATCCCGTTGGAGTAAGAACTTCTATAAAATATTCGCTATTTGCTAAGTTTATAAATGAATAAAATCCAATGGCGTTAGAAAGAGTTGATTTTAAGGGTATAGTTAAATTTTTTTTATCATATAAATTTATAGTTACACCCTCTAAATAAATATCACCACTAGAAAATAGTCCATCAGAATTTAAATCATGCCATACTAAACCTTGTATAGTATTCATAAAATCACCTCTTTAATTAACTACGTAAGTGTGGATATAAGTACATTGGTTTTTAGCTTTAGAGAAAGCTAAGTTACAATTATTAGAATTAAAATATATATCATAGACAACATATAAATTATTGCAAGAAAAATAAATACGAACTTTATCTAAAAAATATAATCCATTACATAGAGGTTTCGCACAAGTTTTTTGTGGTGGTGGACAAATAGGTGGTTCACAGCAAGTTTGAACAGGTGGACAATAAACTGGTGGCTCACAACAAGTTGTTGGAGGTGGACAGTGTTTAGGTTGACTAGGTGGAACACAACAATTTATACTTGCTAAAGATTCTTTGATTTTATTTATTACTGCATCATTACAACTTGGTGG
>NZ_CAMQRY010000198.1 GCF_947036855.1 uncultured Clostridium sp. | reverse complement strand
AATCCTATCTTACATTTAGTTTCATATATATTAGATGCCAAAATATATAAAGGTGCCAATTTTTCTACAATCTCAACTTCTTCTACTGAATGAATTGAAACTCCGACCTTTTCATTTAATGATTTTTTATATTTCAAAAAATCATTAAATTTTAAATGTAACATAACATTCTCAAGTCTTGAGTACACAGCTATATTGCTATTTATTATAAGCTTTGTTTTTCTATTCCCTATTATTAAAAGTATTTTTTTTGCTACTAAATACAATCTTTCATCTGAAAATTCTTTTTCTCTTAAAATAATATAATCTACTTTAGCTCTTACAACACCTTCTATAACTTTAAAATATTCTTCATCAGATGATACAAGATTTCTATTAGTTATAACATAAATTTCTTTATTCATTATAGTCTATCCCAATCTTTAAATATTGCTTGATACCCTTTTGCTTTAAGCATTTCTTTTATTTCGAGTGTTGTTCTATCATCTGAAATTTCAAATTGTTTTTCACCACTATTACTACTTTCACTATGCCCACCAACTTCTGTACTCACACCTGCTGACATTTTTGTAACCCCTAGAGGTAATAAGTTTTCTCTAAATCCTATTCTTTCTCTTGTTGATATATTAATAGCAGAGCTATGATGAAATAATCTTGCTACAAGTATACTTTGAACAAGATTTTTATCTGATACCTCTAGTACATCTTCAAAAACTCCTATATGTGGTCTTATTCTTGGAAAAGAAAATGCAATATCAATATCTGCATACTTGTCTAAAAGATATTTACCATGCATAATTGTAAAAAATATTTCAGACCTGAAATCAGAAAGTCCAAGAAGTGCTCCTATATTAATAGTTCTTATTCCTGAAACTGCTGCTCTCTCTGGTGCATCAAGTCTAAAATTATAATTTCTTTTAGGTCCTGCAATGTGAACAGACTTATATATTTCTCTATCATAAACTTCTTGATAAATAGTAAGTCCATCAGCACCTGCATCTATAACCTTTTTATAATCCTCTGTGCTCATTGGAAATATTTCTATTGTTATAGAATCAAAATACTTTTTTAAAACTTTTATAGCATCAATAATATAATCTGTTGGTGTATGTTTTAAACTTTCTCCTGTTAACAGAAGAATATTTCTGTACCCATCAGAATTAATTTTTTTAGCCTCTATTTCAATCTCTTCCATAGATAATTTCCCTCGGCTAATATCATTATCTATATTATAGGTACAGTATGCACATCTATTTACACAAAAATTAGCTATATATAAAGGCGTATATAATAAAACTGTTTTTCCAAAATGTCTATTTGTTATATCATTAGCTTTTCTAGCCATATTTTCTATATACTTTTCTGCTTTTGGAGATATAAGATTTAATAAATCCATATAATCAAGCTTATCTTTATCTATTGAATTTAATATATCAGAATCTGTGATGTTATTGAAATACCCAGTAAAATCAAAACCTTCAAACTCTTCAATAAAATCAATATATGACATTAATCTAAAAATCCTGTAAGTGGAGAAGATGCATCTGCAAAGTTTTTAACCATTCCACCTTTAGCAAGGTAAGCATTTCTACCAGCTTGTACTGCTTCTTTAAAAGCTTTAGCCATAAGTACTGGGTTTTTACTTGATGAGATAGCAGTATTTAAAAGAACTGCACTTGCTCCAAGTTCCATTGCATAAGCTGCATGAGATGGCATTCCAATTCCTGCATCTACAATTATAGGAATATCCAGTTCTTCTATCATAAGTTTTATAATTTCATCAGTTCTAACTCCACGATTAGTTCCAATTGGTGACCCAAGTGGCATAACTGCACAAGCTCCTGCTTCTTTCATATATCTTCCCATAACTAAATCTGGATTCATATATGGAAAAACTTCAAACCCTTCATTTGCAAGAATTTCAACTGCCTTTAATGTTTCAAGATTATCAGGCATTAAATACCTTGAATCATTTATAACCTCTATTTTAATCCAATTTCCAAACCCCATAGCTTTTGCTAGTCTAGCAATTCTAACTGCTTCATCTGCATTTCTTGCCCCTGAAGTATTAGGAAGCTTAATCATATCATTTGGAATATAAGAAGTTATATTCTCATCTTTATTTTGAAAGTCAACTCTTCTAACTGCCATTGTTATAACCTCACTAGAAGACTCTGCTATAATTTGTGGTAATAGTATATTAGAAGTTTTACCACTCCCTATAAATAATCTTGAAGAAAGTTTTTTTCCACCAATAATAAATTCATCATTCATTTTATAAATCACCATCCACTTCTATATTTTTCAAAAGAACTCTACATGTTGTATTAGCCATATGCCCTGATGCAATAAGAACTCTAGTAGACATAAGTCCACAAAACTCTTTAGCCTCTGACACACCATCACCACATATATATAGTCTTTTATTAAGTTTTTTAGTTTTAATTGTATTTGAAGGATATACCCCTGCCATACCATTACCTGAAATAATTATTTTATCTGTATTTAGCAAAATACTATTAATAAGTTCTGCTTTACAAATAGGATTATCAAAAGCTTCTATCACGATTTCACAGTCCTTAAATATATCCTTAGCATTTTTTTTATCAATAAAAGTATTTATTATATCGACATTGATAAAAGGATTAATCCTTTTTATATTTTCAAGTGTTGCCTCAGTCTTTAGACATCCAAGCTGTTCTATATAATAAGCTTGTCTATTTAAATTACTTGGTTCAACTACATCAAAATCAACAAGAGTTAAATTTCCAACACCTATTCTTGCAAGTGATAAAGCTATATTTGACCCTAGTCCACCAAGTCCTGCAATACCAACCTTAGCCTCTTTCAAAACTTCATAAACCCCTGGTGTATGTCTTGAAATCATCACTTCTTGTATCTCTTCTTTTGATAATTTTTCACCTTTTTTAATAAAGCTTACAGTATCATTATCAAATAATTGCTTATCATAATTTATAGGAAAACCATTAAGAATAAC
>NZ_CAMQRY010000197.1 GCF_947036855.1 uncultured Clostridium sp. | reverse complement strand
CGTTGGGCTCATAACCCAAAGGTCATAGGTTCGAGTCCTGTCCCCGCTACCAAATAGGAAAAAGAGATTAAAATGTGTTTCACATTTTAATCTCTTTTTATTTTATATTTAATTTATAGCTCTTATTTAGAATAAGAGCTATAAATATTTAGATATTAGATTTAGTATCCATCGTATCCATTTTATTTTTAAGATATCTAAGCCTTCTATTAGCAAGTAGTATGTCATAGACATCTTTATAAATTAAAGCTTCACCTTTACTTCTTATAACTTTTAGATACTTACTAATTATCTTATCAATATTTTTATCATTAATATCTTCGATATTTTTAATTTTATCAATATCAATTTTCATATAATTAAGATTTGATATTCTCTCATGTTTGTTATCTAAAAGAGATGTATCATAAAAGGATATTCTATTAATTATTTTATGTATTGTATCCATTATAATTTGCCCATCAGATACAAATTCATTTAAAATTTTAATATCATAAGCAGAATTTTTAACAAGGATTTTAGCTTCTATATTATTAGCTTTAAGAATTAAATTACTTATATCTTGCATTTTTTCTTCATCATCATAGATTTGAAGAAGTGATTTGATAGCTTTATTACAAGTTTCATAATAGACGTTTGTTAAATCATATATTTCAGTTTCAAGTTTATAAGGAAGAACAAGTCTACTACCAATAAGTACAATAATTACTCCAAGCATTACAAAATAAAATCTATCCCAAGTCATAATAAGCATATGCTTTTCAGAAATGGAGACGATAGTTAGGGACATTATTGTTGCTGCAAAAATTCTCTTTGAATAATCTACAAAGGCTATAACAAAATATATAGCGATAAAGATTATAACAAGTCTTGCATAAAATCCTGTGAAAATAATATTTAAGATTGTAAAAATAATAGCACCAATAATAGTACCACGAAGTCTTCCAAATGCTTTTTGTTTTGTTACATCATAGTAAGGTTGTGATATAGAAACAATTGTGTAAAGCATCCATTTACCTAGTTCTATATGTATTAATTGAATAAAGAAATATGTAATTGAAAGTAAAAGAGCAGTTCTAAAAGAAAAAGTAAATCTTGAAGAACCACGCCTAAAATCTCTAAATAAATTTCTTTCAAGAGTTATATAATCTCGAAGTTTACTTCTTCTAGAAATTTTTATAGTTCCTTTTTGAATGTCATAAAGATTAATAACAATAGTAAGAATTATATTAAGACTCTCTTTAATCTCATAAATATCATCAGATAAGTTAGTTGATTTAGAATATTTATGATTGAAATAACTAAAATCTTCAATTAACATATATCGTTTATAATTTCCTTTAGAAAATTTAGAAACATTAGTAATTAAAGTTTCAGCTTCTTTTAAATCAAAGTCATTTCCATGAGAAAATCTTTCAACTTTAAATTTTAAGGCACGAATTGCAGCTATTAAATTAAGCTGAATACTTTCTTCTTTATTAAGATAAAATACATTTTGTTTATTTTCTAAGATATCTTTATTCCAAGATAAATTATGTTTTTCAAGTTTAAGTTTTGCAGATGCAAAATCTTCATTAGTAAGTTTACTTTCAAGCAGTGAGTTCATAAGTGAAAGTGATTTGTTCATATTACTAAATGCGAGGTTAATACCCTCAAATTTAAATAGTATAATTTGAAAAATTACTGATGAAATTGCAACTATTATAAGTCCTATAAGTCTAAGATTCATTTCACGACCAGT
Organism: uncultured Clostridium sp.; assembly: GCF_947036855.1. Taxonomy (GTDB): domain Bacteria; phylum Bacillota; class Clostridia; order Clostridiales; family Clostridiaceae; genus Sarcina. The sequence goes on along the minus strand of NZ_CAMQRY010000197.1, from coordinate 1,297 downwards.
AGTAGGACTTGTTAGAAAGAATGTGTAGCCAAGTAAAAATGGCACATAAATAGTTGTTTTAAGTGAGTATACAAGCATATATAATATTAAAAATATTGATATAAAGTTTATAAAGAAACCTGTATACATATTTAAATTAACTATGGAGGGGAGTATACCTATTGCTAGTGTATATAGTGTTACATTAAGAATAGATTTAAATGGCTTAATAGAAAAATCTTTATTGCTGATTGCTTTAAGTAGGAATATACCAAAACCACCAACCATAAGATTACTTTTTCCAAGACAATAAATCGACATTAATACAAATAAACAACCAACAAAAAATATACTTAAATTTTTAATAGAAAAATATTTCTTCATATTATAAGCACCTCAAAATTATCATTTGTTTACTGAAAGTATAGCGAAGAAATATTATAAAGTCTATAATTAAGATAAAGGGAAGAAAACTGCTATTTAAAAAGAGTTGATTTTGTTATAATAAAGTATCGTATTAAAATCTATAATAATTTTAGTGTAATTTATTTTATAGTGTAATTTAGATTTTAAGCTATTAATATATATGTTAATAGTAGCGTTTAGAAAAGGTGGTATTTATGATTTATGTAATAAGTGATATACATAATAAATATGACGCATTTATGAAACTACTCGAAAAGGTAGAATTTTCAGCAGATGACATATTGATTATAAATGGCGATGCAATAGATAGAAGTGGACATGCAGCTAGGATTATAAAATTTATTCTAGAGCATAAGGAGCAAATAAGATTTGTTTTAGGAAATCATGAAAAGCTATTTGTTGATGCATATGAAACAGGAGAACTTTTTACGCCTATGGTTAAGCAGACGAAAAAAGGTTTCTTTGGAAGAACATCAGAAGTTAAAAGGCATGAAAATGAAAAGGTTGACCAATGGTTTTATGTTGGGGGAATGCAAACTTTTGACTCAATGATAAGATATAGATTAAATACAGGACAGGATATTTTAAATGATTTTTATAATTATTTAAAAGAACAACCCAATCATTTAGTTATAGATGAAAATTTATTTGTGCATGCAGGTCCAAGTATATATAATATGCCAAGCACAAAGGAGCAACTTGTCACATGGGTAAAAGCTCAAAGTACAAATGATCTTGTTTGGGATAGAGAATTTTATGAGAGAGCAATACTGAAAGGACAGGTTAAAGATATTCCTATGAATATTTTTATAGGGCATACATCAGTTGTAAAAAGTAAAAGTCATAGAATTTATGGAATTAAAAAAGCATATAGAAGAGATTATAAAAATGG
>NZ_CAMQRY010000196.1 GCF_947036855.1 uncultured Clostridium sp. | reverse complement strand
CAAATGAACCTGTACCACCTGTAATTAATAAAACTTTATCTTTAAACATATTAAAATCTCCCTTTTTATATAAATTATAATTTATAGTTAAATATACTATCTAATTTATTTAATAACTTTGTTCTTGTAAAATTGTCCTTAAAATAATTCAAACCATTCTCACCAAGCTCATTTAATTGCTGTTTACTAAGCTTTGACATTTTAAGTATTGTATCTCCAAGTTTTTCAAAATCCCCTGATTCTGCTGCAAAACCACATTCTGATTCTTCTATTACACTTTTACCCTCACCACTTATACATCCTATTATTGGTTTTTTTGAAGCCATATACGATTGTACTTTAGCTGGTAGTGTAACTTTTAATATGTATTCTTTTCCAAGTGTAACTACTAAAGCATCTGCTTTACTAAAATATTCTGGCATACTCTCTGGTGGCTTTCTTCCTAAAAACTTTATATTATCGCCAAGATTAAAATCTTTAACCATCTTCTTAAGCTTTTCAAGATTACTTCCATCACCTATTATATTGCACATTATTTTACTTTCACTTGTTTTGCTCTTTATGTAATTCATAGCATTTACAAGTGTTTCTACATCCTGTGCTTTTCCTATATTCCCTGCAAATGTTATATTAAAAACTTCACTTTCCATCTCTTCAATAGCACTTGTATTTCCATAGAAATCTTCTGCCCATTGTGGGAAATATATAATCTTTTTCTCATCTATATTTTTACTCTCAAGTATCTCTTTGTATCCTTTTGATGCAATTAAAATTTTATCAAATGAATTATAAATCCACATACAAAACTTATCCATTATCTTTTTAACTTTTGTATTATTCAAAGGAACTATCGAGTAAAATGTTTCAGGCCATAAATCTTGCACATAAATAGTTGATTCTATTTTCTTCACTTTCGATAAAAACATAGCTGGCACAGCCGCTGTTATTGGTGAAGTTTCAAACATAAATATCTTATCGTACTTCTTAAACAATAGTGGTATTGCTCTAAATATTCCAAATATCATAAAACTAATATAATTTAACATTAACTTTATGCTACTCCCACTGCCTCTTGTAATCATAGGAGTTCTATAAACTTTTATATTTTCATACTCATTATGTGTTTTTTTTAAAAGTGAAAATCCTTTTAATTTTTTTCCACTCGGATAATTAGGTATCCCAGTTAAAACCTCTACTGTATGTCCTTTTTCAACTAATCCCTTTGCAATATCATTTACTCTAAACTCTTCTGGCCAGAAATATTGACTTACTATTAATATCTTCATCTTTTAAGCTCCTATTAATTATGATACTATTCCGTCTCTTTTTATAACTTTCAATACAGTTACAAATAAAATTTTTATATCAAATAATATACTTGCCTTACTCACATAAATTTCATCATATGAAACTTTTTCTTCTACACTTATATTATCTCTGCCATTTATTTGTGCAAACCCTGTTATCCCTGGTCTAACACAATCAACGCCTTTTTCTTTTCTAAGTTCTATCAAATCTTTTTCTTCTAGCATTATTGGTCTTGGACCTACTAAGCTAATTTCACCTTTTATTACATTTAAAAATTGCGGTATTTCATCTAAACTAGTTTTTCTAAGTAATTTCCCAACACTTGTTATATAACTTTTACAATCAACAAATTCTTCTGTTGATAATATAGGGGAGTCATTCTTCATTGTCCTAAATTTATATATATAAAAAGGTTTGCTGTTTATTCCAGCTCTTTTTTGCTTGAAAAATACTGGTCCTTTAGATGTAAACTTTATACTTATTGCTATTATTAACATTATTGGTGATAATATTATTACTGCAATTATAGCTAAAATAAAATCACTATATCTTTTTATAGGGTTATATATTACTTTTTTCTTGCTATCATTATTCTGTCTTAGCACAATTACCTCTCTCCTATCTTTATTTTATGTGGTAATAACTGTTGATTTTTGATACTAACTTATTTATTATTCTCTATTTCTATAGGATCATTATTACCATTTTTAAGCGATATTCTACTTCTTTATAAATTGTTACGTCTGCAATTTACGTACTTATATTATGTTAACATAATATTATCATTTTTTAGTTATCATTCACAAATTTTATGAATTGTACTTATTTAAGCTTTAAAAACAACTAATTACTTATATCTAAGCTATTTTTTTTATTTTATTTTAATTTTTTACCTATTTTATATGAAAATTTAATAATTTACACCACCTAAAATACTAAGAAAAAACAACAAGATAAAGTAATTTAATTAAGCTCTTTATATTTACAAGTCTTAACCTATATTTCACATTAATATTTTAATTCTAGACTCAAATTTATTTTTTAATAAATTTAAAATTGCCCTTATTGTTAACATATTAAATTAAAATTCTAGTTTTTAAGGTATTAATATATATTAGACCTTAAAATAAATTGAATATGTTTTATTTTTCTCGATTTTACTTACAAATATTCTAAATATATAATGAACATATAGATATCCATAAAATTTAAAAGTAAAAATATATATTAACTTAAATTTGAGTATATATATTTTTGCTATTACTAAACGGAGATGAATTTATAATGGGAAAATCAAAACATACTAAAGAGTTTAAAACAGAGCAAGAAGTGCAAAATGATATCAAAAGAAAACAATATGTGCATGATAGAGAAAATATGAAAACTCAATATTTTAAAAATCTAAATATAAAATAACACAAACAGGTATGTATCTAAAATTAGATACATACCTGTTTATATATATTATTTATTAATACTTCCAAGTTTACAGTAAGTAACACTATTCTTAACTGCACTATTAACATTTGCTTCAAATGAATATACTGAAATTAAGACAAGTATTATAATAACTCCTAAAACACCTATAATAAATTTTTTCATAATATTTAAAAGTTAAATTAACCTTAATTTAACTAAAGTCACCTCACAAATTTAAAAATTCTTACCTATATATATACATCATAAATAGCATATCTGTTTTTGATATGAATGCTTTATGATTTTAAATAGCTTTTATATTAAAACAAATCCCTACCACGTTTTGCAGCTATACTATCTATAAAAGCTATTTAACTTTCTTTCTTATTTTTCTATAACTCTTTTAACTCCTATAAA
>NZ_CAMQRY010000195.1 GCF_947036855.1 uncultured Clostridium sp. | reverse complement strand
GCAGGTTTTACAACTGGTGCAGGTTTTACAACTGGTGCAGGTTTTACAACTGGTGTAGGAGCTTCACTAATAGAAGTATTTTCTTTCATTTCCTTTTGATATTCTTTAGGAAAAATAAAACTTGCTGCAGTTCCAAGAATTAACCATATTCCAATTATTATTCCAGTAATCTTTAACTTTCCAATAGGTTTATTACTTTTAGATTTATTTATTTTAGTTATTATGACTGCTGTTAGAACAGATATTATAAAACAAATTATTATAATCATTTAAACATATCCTTTCAATATCAAGTGAATTAGACCACTTGACTGTTTATTTCTATCAAATAGTATCTATAAAATATTTCTTTGTAAATGTATTCGAAATGTAATAAATGTTATTAAAATGAAATTTAAGTAATTAAAATAACATAATTCATATAAAATGTTGACAATATGGTAAAGCGGATACTAGGATTGTTAATATATTTATTAATTTTTATAATTAGTCTAAAAATCAATTTTGGAAGTGATTTTAAATTAAAAATATAAGGATAATATTTCAGAAAAAATATGATAATAATTAATTGTAAATATAGTAAATTTTGAAATTTTGAATTTCTATACATATCTAGTAATATAAAAATTGCAGATGCAAAATAGACTAGATGGGGTTGATAAAAATGGATTATGAAAAAGAAATAATTAAAATGCTTAACAATAAAGATAAATTAAGAATGAAACTTATATATAATTTCATCAAAAAAATATATAAAAAAGAAGGAAAGTAGTTGATACTACTTTCCTTCTTTTTTTACTGAACTAAATTGATCCATTACATTATTGATAGCATTAATTTCATCAGGAGTAAGAGAAATAAGTTTCCTTATTGCATTTAAGATATTAATGTCATCAACATTTAAAGCTTCAACAATAGAATTTAATAAAATTAAATTTTCAGATCCTTCTGGAAACATAGTTCCTTGACCTGTTTTTAGCCATAGTTCATCAATATTGAAAGTTTCACAAATACTAATAAATGTTCTTTGGCTTAGATCTCGTTTATTATTTTCAAATAAAGAAATAGACGATTTATTTAACATTAATTTATTTGCAAACTCTAATTGACTTAAATCAAAGTAATTTCTAATTTCTTTTAATCTATCTCCAACCATTTAGACATCACCTCGTAAGTTATTTTAGTTAAAAAAGATTTAAAAGTCAACTAAATAGGTGACTTATATGTAGAATATTAATAATAATGATTAAAAAAGTTTACAACTAGATAATATATGCTATAATTAGGTGACAATACAATATAATTAAACGTGATAGGAGAGCACTATGGATAAGAAAAAATTTAATGCAGTAATGCAAACAACATTAAAATTGATGTCTTTAAAAGAAGATAATCAACAATATATTTTAGGATATATTGATGGAGCATTTGAATTAAAACAATTAAAAGAAGTTAAGGAAAAAAATACATAGCAATAAAAATTTAATGGAGGCTTATCTATGAATAATACAAGTGAATTTATATTTGATGATGTTCTTACGGAAGGATTTACAGTTGTACCTAATGGGTTACTCATAGATGTTAGGTTATTGGACTCTGCAATAGGTTTATATTGCAGAATTATAAGATGCAAAAATATACCAGGTTGGAAAATTTATCAATCAACATTAATGAATAAAAGCAATGGAGAAACTAAAATAAGAACTGCGATGAAGAATTTAATAGCTACAGGATGGATAGAAAAAATACAAACAAGAAATGAAAAAGGACATATATCAGGAATTCAATATAAAGTTTTCAGTTCATCTCAAAAGATAGATATATCGATATGTGAACCGAAACGTGATTTTCCACAACTGGATATTCCGATAATGGATAATCAAGAACTAATAAATAAAGATACTAAAAAAGAAAGATCTATAATAAATAAAGATTTATCTTCTTCTAAAGAAAAAGTTGAAGAAGAAGATAGTGATACAGATTTAATTTTAAAAGAAAGTTCTAAGATTAATTTAAAACTTAGTAGAAAAGTTGTAGAGCAATTACTAACTGGATATAGCATAAAAGAAATATTAAGAGTTATTGCAGCAATAAATAATCCAAGTGAAGTAAAGAGTGTTGGTGCTTATATGAGAAAATCTTTAGTAGAAAATTCTAAATCTATAAACATAACTAAGACTACGGTAAAAGAAGTAAAACCTAATGGAAACTTTGAAAGCAGAGATATTAAAAACGATGAAGAATTAATGGGATGGGATGAATAATAGAATATTATAGTTATAAAACTCTTAAAATGACGTTTAAACAGTTTTAAACAATGCTTGTCTATAAGTAGACATAATAAACTTAAAGTTGCTTAAAAATGATTTTGAGAAGAAATAGGGTGATAGAGAATGACAAGGGAAATGAAATCAGAAATATTTAAAAGTTTAGATTTATTTGATAATAAAGAATTTGATTATGTTGCAAATATGAAAGCATTTTATCGTATTAAAGATTTTAAATCTATATATAAAGAATGGAGACAAGCCTATTTAAAAACTAAGATTCAGCATATAGATATCAGCTTAGAGCAATATTGTGAAGATACTGCAAATAAAGCAAAGATAAAGATTACACCAGAGCAAGTAAAAAAAGCGATTCTTATGAAAGCAGATAAACATAGACATGGAGAAATAGCTAAAGTAACAGGAATAGCATATTCAAAGTTAAATTATATATTTGGAAATGCCAATATGCATGGATTATTAGAAATTAAGGAGAAGAGAAATGAGAATAAAACAACAACAGCTAGTAATAAAATTTATGAATAGTGATAACTCGGAAGAAATTAAAGCAAGAAAAAACAAGATGAATAGATCTAATAGAGACATTTATATAGCTGGGTTAGAATATTTAGAACTTGCAAATAAAATGAAATGGAGGAATAGAAATGATAGAGCTAGATGTAAGTAAAATAATAGTTAAATATGAAGATGGAACAGAAAAGGAATTAGATAAAGGCGCAGTAGTTACTTTTAGATATGATGAAGTTGATAAGGAAGATAAAATACTGCTTGAAATGTGTAAGTTTGGACAAAAAGAATTTAAAAATTTAATTATTGGAATGGCTATGATAGGAACTAAAATGGGACTATTTGATGATTTGGAGGAAGAATAAATTATGTGTGATTGTGATGATAAATTCAGAATGT
>NZ_CAMQRY010000194.1 GCF_947036855.1 uncultured Clostridium sp. | reverse complement strand
ACAGAGATTTAAATTATGAGAAATACTTTACAGAGGGTAAAGAAGAGAGAAATAACCAACAAGAGTATAATTCACATAATACAACTAGATTAACAGTTGCAGAGGTTAAAGAAATGTTATTAAAACTTCCTTATATTCAAAAAGAACTTAAGGCTTTCCATGAAGACGCTAGTATTTAGAAAAAATAAAACATGATGATTATTTTGAACTGTAAAATTAATAAAAAGCTCAAAATTTAAAAGTTATAAAACAAAAGCAATTTTCTATAATAGAAAGTTGCTTTTGTTTTATAATAATTAATTTCATTATCTTACAAAAATGAAAGGTATATGAAATATAAATCGATATGAAAAGGACATAATATGAAGATATAATAAGAGTATAGTAAAATGAGAGATTAAGAATAGTAAGTAGATTATAGTTGAATTTATAAATTTAATTTGATAGGGGTAGAGGGATGAAAAAAATATTAGAAGTTAAAAGCATAGAAAAATATTATGGAAATAGACTTAGTCTGACTAAAGCAATTGATAATATAAGTTTTGAAGTTTTAAAAGGTGAATTTATAGGGATTATGGGACCATCAGGTTCTGGGAAAACAACTCTGTTAAATTGTATTGCTACAATAGATAAGGTTTCAGCAGGAGATATAGATATAAATGGTGTTAAGATAACAAATTTAAGAGGTAGAAAACTTGAAAAATTCAGATGTGATGAACTTGGATTTATATTTCAAGATTATAATCTTTTAGATACACTTACAGCTTATGAGAATATAGCACTAGCACTAACAATACAGGGAAAGAATCATAAGGTTATAAATGAACTTGTACTTGAAAGTGCTAAAAAACTTAACATAGAAGATGTTTTAGAAAAATATCCATATGAAATGTCTGGTGGACAAAAACAGAGAGTTGCATCAGCTAGAGCAATAGTAACACAGCCAAGTTTAATTCTTGCAGATGAGCCAACAGGGGCGCTTGATTCCAAGTCAGCAGCTAAACTTTTATCTTCTTTCAAAAGTTTAAATGAAGAAGTGGAAGCTACTATTCTTATGGTTACACATGATGCTTTTACAGCGAGTTATGCAGATAGAATTTTATTTATAAAAGATGGGAAAATTTTTAATGAGATAATTAAAGGTAATGATACAAGGAAGGAATTCTTTAATAGAATTATAGATGTTGTAACATTGCTTGGTGGGGATATAGATATTATTTAATAGCTATAATACATAAATAATTTAGCAAAATATAAAATTATACTAGAGATAAAATGAAATTTAAATAAGATGAATTTTAGAAGTAAGTAATGAAAATTTATGGGGGTAAAGCTATGTTACTTAGTCTAGTTAAAAGAAATATAAAAAAGAGTTTTAAGGATTATATGATTTATTTTATAACACTATCACTTGCAGCAGGGATATTTTATTTATTCAATTCATTTGTTGCACAAGCGAGTGTATTAGACATTTCAGAGAATCAAATAAAGAGCATAGGTGCTATAGAAATTCAGTTTTCATACATATCAATATTTGTTTCTATAGTTCTTGGAATCCTTATAATCTATGCAAATAATTTTATTATAAGAAAAAGAAAGAAAGAATTTGGTATATATATGACACTTGGTATGAGTAAGTTTAAGATATCAAAGATTTTAATATTAGAAACTATGATAGTAGGTGTTGCTTCACTTATTGTAGGTCTTGGATTTGGAATAATAATATCACAAGGTATGACTTTTATTACTGCAAGTTTACTTGATGCTGAGATAAAGAGTTTTATCTTTATAATATCAGGTAAAGCAATTTTAAAAACAATAATATGTTTTGGAATTATATTTATATTTGTAGGGGTTTTTAATGTTTTAGCAGTTATAAATTATAAAGTTTTAAAGCTTATATATGCTGATAAGAAAAATGAAAAAGTAGTAGTAAAAAAGTCAATTTATCTATTAATAATATTTATAATAGGTGTAGTTTTAAATTTAGCTTCCTATTATATAGCATTATTTAAAGCCGAAAAAATGATTATGAATGTAAATGTTTTTACACTTGTTGTTATAATGCTTATAATAGGTTCAATATCAATTTTATATGGAATAAATGGACTACTTATATATGTAAAAAAAGCAAATAAGAAATCATATCTAAAGGGAATTAATATTTTTACAGTAAATCAAATAAGCTCAAAAACTAATTCACATATAGTAAAAATAAGTATTATATCAGCTATGGTATTTATATCTATAGCATCAATAGCTACAGGCGTTAGTATTAAAAAATTACAAGATAAAAGTATAGCTACCAATACATCTTATGATTTTCAATTTATATTTCATAAAATTGATGAAAATAAAAATTATGATAATGAAGAAACAGTAAGACCAACAGATAGTGAAATATATAATGAGCTAAGAAAGATTGATAAGGATTTTTTAAATCAAGTAAACTTAGTTGAATATGATGTTTATAGTAGTGGTAGAGTTATTAGTGGATTTAATAAAAATAAAAGTCATCAAGTTATGAGTATTTCTGATTATAATAATTTAAGAGAACTTAGAGGTGAAAAGAAAGTTGAGTTAAGGGCTGATGAAGTTATTCTTACATCAAATGATCCAGATATAGTTAATATATTGAATAATGAACTAAAGAAAGGGATAACTTATAATTCAGATATAGGAAAACTTAATGTCAAAAATTCTAAAGTATCAGAAGAAAGTTATAAGCTTGGGACAGGAACAGGGTATACAAATTATTTAACAGTTATAGCGCCAGATAAACTTATAAAAGAAATGAATGGTAAGAACTTTAAAGAAACTTGGACTGTTGGAAATATAAAAGATAAAAACAAAAGTGAAGAAATGCAAAATAAAATAGATATGTTTATAAGCAATCATCATGATGACAATATAAGGATTTTAGGATGTTCAAAAAATAATCTTATAGAAAGCAAAAATGTAAGTGATATGCAGTTAGTATATATATGCTTTTATATAGGAATAGTATTTTTAATCAGTTCAGCAGCACTTATATCATTAACGCAATTAGTTGAAGCAAGTGAAAGTAAAGAGAAGTATAAAACTCTTAGAAAATTATCAGTGTCAGAAAAGATGATAAGAAAGAGCATAATAAAAGAAATAATAATGAACTTTAGTATTCCAATAATAGTAGCAGTTATAAATTCAGTAATTGTATTAATATTTGTGCAAAGTTTAATAGTAAATTA
>NZ_CAMQRY010000193.1 GCF_947036855.1 uncultured Clostridium sp. | reverse complement strand
CTATATCAGATGCACCCTCAAACAAATCCATAACACTTTCTATAAAATTCCACATTCTCTCACCTCACACCATAATTATATCTATTTTATTCCATGCGATTCAAAATAATCATTAATCTTAATTTATTCGTAACAAAAAAAGCACCAGACCATATGGTCTAGTGCTTTTTATCAGTTCAATTTTCTAATAAATTTAAATCTTAATAATAATATTATAGTTCTAAAAGTCCTTACAACTTTAAGCTTAATATTGCTTAAAAAGTTATCTAAGTTATTAGCTTTAATATCTCTAAATTTTATATCCCATCATTATCTCATAAAAATAAATATAGTTATAAAAACCTCTCTATCATCAAAATTCTAAAACTTTTCTAAATTTTATCTAAGTGATACATTTCTATTCAACTTATGTTGATATGCACCTTGCCTGATACGTCTTAGTTAAATCTTATAACTTATCTGCTATTTTAATTTTTATAATTTTACTATCTTCAACTAAATACACTTTAGCTTTATCAATAATAACTTCTCCGTTGTAGGTCTTAATCTATCCACAATAACAATTTCAATCCACTACTTATCTTTAATAACATCAATAGTCTTTACCCTTTCGAATAAATGTGAAGTCAGTTCTTTTTTTCTAGTTACTTCATAATTCCCATACGTCATAACTCTAATACTCAGATCCATCTTTTCCTTACTGTGATTTTAGTAACTTTTCTCTTCATATAGAAAACTATATTAACCATTACTATTTTTATCATATCCCTCTTCTATCATCAATTCATTAACTTGTATCTGAATCATTATTTTAAAATAATGTTTTCCAAACTTTAAAATATCCTGTCTAGTAATTTCAATCCTATACTTATCTTTATTAATATCAACAGTCTTTACATATCTCAGTAAATACCCAATATCTTCTTTAATCTCTGTTATCTCATAATTCCCATACAATAATAACTTCAATATTCAGCTTCAATTTTTGTCTGCTGTGATTTTAGTATTCTCTCTCTTCGTTATAGCAAAAGCTACACTAATTTCCATTCTCTCTAATTTAAAATTCATCTTATCTTCAACTTTAGTAACTTATATCTGATTCTTTACAAGGTACTATAAAACTCTAATCTATTAATTCTTTAATTTTGTGATTAACTAAATTTTCTCTCTTAGCTATATCAACTTATCTACTATTATAATACCCTTAGCGAATATTTTCCACTATCTTTCCCATTTAATTCTTAATTTTCTTCATTATTTTAGTTTTAATAACATTTTCCGACTTATTTAACTGCTAAAATAAAACAACTTTGTTTATAAACTATACATTCACCATTTAATGTTTTAATTCCATTTTCATTGATACTACTTCCATCACTTATTAAAACCCAATCTCCCTCTGGAAGATTTAAACTAATATTATCCTTATTTCCGTTATGAATTACTAAAACTTTTTTAAATGTATCATTAAGTCCTTCACAATTAATAGTAAATGAAATCATAGCTTCCACATCATCATTAAATTTAATTCTAGATTTTATTTCTTCAAAACTTTCTAACCTAAAGCATTTATGATTTTTTCTAAGAGTAATCATATCTTTATAATAGTTAAATACATCTATATATTCTTTTTTTCTATTCCAATCAATCTTATTTATGCTATCAGGCATATTGTAACTATTATGCTCTAGCACTCCATTTTCTGATTTTTTAGTTCTTAAAAATTCTTCTCCACTATGAAGGAATGGTATCCCTTGTGCTGTTATTACAATTGCAAACCCAAGCTTATTCATTTCAATTAGCTCTTGCTCTGTTGCATTTTCATTAGACATTATAAGTTTATCCCACAATGTATAATTGTCATGTGCTGACTCATAATTTATAACTTGCATAGGTGAATCTGCCCAAGTATGATATGGTGAATCTATTATGTTAACCCCACCTGCTATACCTATTTTAATTTCATTATTGAACTTATTTAATCCCGAAACAAATCCCTTATCCTCTGCTCTAAAAGTATTACCTTTTATTCCATCTCTTATTTCATCATTAAAGAGTGCTATTTGTCTTCCCTCATATTTAAATGTATTTGTTTTTAAACATTGTCTTTCAATAGCTAGAGGACTTCCTCCTCCTGTCCAACCTTCCCCATAGATAATTATACTTTCATCTATTTCATTTACTTCATCTCTAATTTTTCTTAAAGTTTTTGTATCATAAAGTCCCATAAGGTCAAATCTAAAGCCATCAATATGATATTTCTTTGCATAAAAAATAATTGAATCTACTATAAACTTTCTAACCATTGACCTTTCTGTTGCAAGTTCATTACCACATCCTGAACCATTTGAATTTGAACCATCACAGTTTTGTCTATAATAATACTGTGGAACAAGTCTATTAAAATTAGAATCATCACAACGATAAGTATGATTATAAACAACATCCATAACAACTCTAATTCCAGCTTCGTGGAATTTCATAACCATTTCTTTAAACTCAATAACTCTATTTAATCCATCATGTGGATTTGTAGAATATGAACCCTCTAAAGCATTATAATTTAATGGGTCATAACCCCAATTATAATTCTCTGAATTATAACTTCTTTCGTCTACAGTTTCATAATCATAAACTGGTAGTAAATGAACATGTGTTACTCCAAGTTCTTTTAAATGATCTATTCCTGATGCTATATCTGTCCCACTTACTTTGCTATTTCCCTCTATAAGACCAATAAATTTACCCTTATTTATGACACCCGAATTTTCATCAATAGTAAAATCTCTTACATGCATTTCATATAAAACTGAATCTCCTATACTCTCAAGCGTTGGTGCTTTATCTTCTTCCCATCCACTCGGGCTATATTTATCTATATCTAAAATTAATCCATACTGACCATTTACAGATACACTATTAGCATATATATCAACAACTGAGTGGGTTCCTTCTGATGTTTCAACTCTATATTTATAATATATATTATCTAAATCTTTATTTACATCAACCTCAAAAACACCATTTAAATCAATTAACTTTATATCATCAATAAGATTAAAATCATTTTTATTCTCTCTTTTATATAATTCAACATATATATTTTTAGCAACAGGACTCCATACTCTAAACTTTGTACTTCTCTTTGAATAAATAGCTCCAAGTTTCCCTGCAAAGTAATACCAACTTCTAAATCCTTTAGAGTTAAATATTTCTGCTATTTCACTTTTACTTTTCGA
>NZ_CAMQRY010000192.1 GCF_947036855.1 uncultured Clostridium sp. | reverse complement strand
TAATAGATTTTGAAAATGAAATAAAAGTATTTACTCATATAGAGCTTAAATGTAAAAAAAGTTATATAGAATTTGAAAATGCAAATGATATTTTTAAAAAAGCACAAGCTGGAATATTAGCAGAAACTTTAGTTAATGGAGAAATGTGTCCTGTTTGTGGTTCAAAAGAACATCCACAAAAGGCAAAAAAAGCAGAAGATGTTTTAACTAAAGAAGAAATTGAAAAATTAAAGTTAGAATATGAGAATATAGTTATTGAAAAAGATGCTAAACTAAGTGAAGTTGGAATTTTGAAAGCTAGAATTGAAAGTGATAAAGAAAATATTTTAGCAGAAGTTAAGAGTAACTTAGGGGATATTGTATCTAAAGATTTTTATACACTTGAATTAGATGAAAAGCAAAAATATATAGATGTAGTAAGTAAAAAGCTACAAAGTGAAAGAACTTCTTTAGTAGAAGAATATAAAATTTTAGAAGTTAAAACAAAAGATTATGATACTAAAAAAGCAATTGTGGAAAGTTCTGTGGATAAAATACAAGAAATAAAGACATCTGTGGATAACTATAAAAAGAAGTTTGATGAAGGTAAAATAAAGCTTATTACTATTTCTGAAAATATAAAAGGGATAGAAGTAGAGATACCAGAAGAGATTAGAAGCGTTGAACTTATTGTTGAAAAAAGAAGAGTTTTACAATTTAGTATAAATGAAATAATAAATATGAGTAAATTAGCAAAGGAAAAGTATGATAAGAGTCTTAAAGAAAATAATGATACAAAACAATCAATTATAATTACAGAAAAAGATATTATTTTATTGAAAGAACTAAGTAGTAATTATAGTAAAATATTTAATTTAGAAATTGAAAATCAAGGATTTAATTTAGAGAGTTATAAACTCGCTTTAGAGATACAAAACTTAGATGCGATTGATGTTAAGATTAAATCATTTGATGAGAGATTAAATAGACTTAAAGGGATATTTACAAGTAGAGAACTAGAATATAATAAAATTGAAAGTACAGATATAATGTTTATAGAAGAAGTATTACAAAAGTTAAGTATAGATATAAGTGAGTTGAATATTATAGATAAAGAACTTTTAAATAATCTTACTTTACTTAAAGGAAGAATAGCTTCAAATAAAGAAAGCATAGAGAAAATAAATAAGATAAATAATAATATTAAGGATAAAGAAAGTACTTATAAAGACATAGCTCATTTAGCTAGTGTTGCTAGAGGTGAGGGTGGAAATTCTAAAAAAATAACATTTGAAAGTTATGTTCTTACTTCTTATTTTGACCAGATTATTATAGTTGCAAATCAAAGACTAAGAAAAATGACAAATGGTAGATTTGAACTTAGAAGAGCAGAAGAAGTTAAAGGTGGGGGAAGAAAAGGTCTAGATTTAAATGTTTTAGATAATAATACAGGTAAAGAAAGAAGTGTTAGTTCATTATCAGGGGGAGAAGCTTTTAAAGCTGCTTTATCAATAGCACTTGGGCTTGCAGATGTAATACAAAGTTATTCAGGTGGAGTTTCAATTGAAACAATGTTTATTGATGAAGGATTTGGAACTCTTGACCCAGAGTCATTAGATACAGCTATAAACTGTTTATTAGAACTTCAAAGCATTGGTAGACTTGTTGGCGTGATATCACATGTTCAAGAATTAAAAGAGCGAATAGATGCAAGACTTGAAGTTACACTAAGAGATGATAATAGAGGAAGTATAGCAAAGTTTATAACTGATTAAAAATAAAAAAATGGCTAGGTGCTTCGCACCTAGCTATTTTAAAGATAAATAAAAGGAAAATATACCTGTATACTTAAGAAAAAAGTATGCCAATATATTGAGTAGTAGTTTTTATATTATTTTAGCAAATAAACACATCTATAAGCTTTCCACTAAAATACAAGAATTATACATTCAATTATTTAGGAACACGCCCATTTCCTTTAAAGAAAATTGTAAGAGCATCAGGACCAGTATGTGATCCAATAACCATTCCTACATGATTTACTATAATTTCTTTAACTGTAATAGTTTCTTTTATCATATCTATAAGTAAATTTACTGAATCTAAACAACCAGCATGACTTATATAAAGCGTTTGATTTTCAGGGTTAACTATATTAGTTTCAATTAAATTAACTAAAGTTTTAAGTAATTTTTTATTTCCCTTAACTTTAGCAAAATTTAAAAGCTTCCCTTCTTCATCAACATAAATAAGTGGTTTAACATTTAAAAGTCCACCAACAAAGGCTGTTGTAGCAGAAATTCTACCACCACGTTTTAAATGATCAAGACTACTTACAGAAAGTATATGCATTACATTTGGGGCAAGTTCTATAATATGATTTTTAATTTCATCAAGTGATTTCCCTTCAAGTTGAAGATTATAAGCTTCAAGAACTAAAAGACCAACACCTGTTGAAGCACCTTTAGTATCAATAATTTCTATTTTAGCATCAGGGTAAGTTTCTAGAACTTCTTCCCTAGCTATACATGAAGCATTATAAGTTCCGCTAAGTCTTGAAGAAAAAGCTATATATAAAATGTCATTTCCATTTTTTATTTCATTCTCAAAAGCAGTTTTAAATCTAAAACTATTAACTTGTGAAGTTGTTGGTACAACTTTTTGATCTCTTAATGCATTATAAAAATCAGTATAACCACTATCAAGAATATTTTCCTCGATATAATCAACTCCATTTAAACTACATGTAAGACCAAGAACTTTTATATTTAAATTATTTAATATGCCAGAATTTAAGTCACAACTTGAATCAGTATAAATAACAAATTTTTTCATAATATCAATCCTTAATTTTAAATTTATAATAAATTTATATATTATTTAACAAACAATATATGAAATAAAACATATATTAGATAATATTAAAATTATAGCTATAATATTAACAGAAAATGTTATTTTAAACTAATTAAAATTTGGAAGTTAAAATAGATTAAGGATATATGGATTGTTTATATTGATTTATTAAAATAAATATGGTAAAATTCATAGGTAATATGCATTAGTAGCTCAGCTGGATAGAGTAGTCGGCTACGAACCGATTGGCCGGAGGTTCGAATCCTCTCTGATGCACCAAAGAGTAGAAACACCGAATTTATAGAAATATAAATTCGGTGTTTTTTTATATACAGTAAAATAGCTATAAATTAATAATAAAAGGAGCATTAAATTAATCCTAAAATTTGATACTATGGGAAGTATAGTAAGTGGAAAATATTTCATTAAAAGACTTTAAAATAACCGTTTAGGATACAAAACACCTAATTATTGGATTAGTTTGGTAAAATAAGGTGATATATTATAATAATATTTTCAAATT
>NZ_CAMQRY010000191.1 GCF_947036855.1 uncultured Clostridium sp. | reverse complement strand
ATTTATTTAACAACTATATTTACAAGTCTACCTTTGATAACAATAACTTTAACGATATTTTTACCTTCAGTTGCTTCAAGTATTTTTTCATCAGCAAGAGCAGCTGTTTTAATATCTTCTTCAGCAAGTCCTGAAGTTATCATTATTTTATTTTTAATTTTACCATTAACTTGAATAGCAATTTCAACTTCATCTTTTATAAGACAAGCAGTATCAAATGCTGGCCACTCAGTGTTAAAGATAGAATCTGTATTACCAAGAAGACTCCATTGTTCTTCAGTAAAGTGAGGAGCAAATGGTGCAAGTAATTTAATATAATCACTTATAGCATCTTTAAGGAATGTAAGATTCATTTCTTTTTCTTGAGTATATTTAGATAAAGCATTAACAAATTCCATCATTCTAGCAATAGCTGTGTTAAATTGAAGTTTATCTGCATCAAATCCAACAGCTTTTATTGTGTTATGTCTCCAGAAGTTAAGTTCTTTTTCAGCTTTATCCATAGTAGTTTTATTATTTTCACCTTTTTCAATAGCTTCTCTTGCTATATCAAGATTTCTTTCAATTTTTTCTACAAATCTATGGATTGATTTGATTCCATCATCACTCCAAGCTCCACCTTCGACATATGAGAATCCAAACATTAGGTACATTCTAAATACATCAGCACCATATTCAGTTATATATGTGTCAGGAGAGATTGTATTTCCTTTTGATTTACTCATTTTAAGTCCATCAGGTCCAAGTATTAATCCTTGGTGAGTAAGTGATTTAAATGGTTCATCAAAACTTAAGTGTCCCATATCTCTTAATGCTTTTGTTATAAATCTAGCATAAAGAAGGTGCATACAAGCATGCTCAGGTCCACCAACATATTTATCTACTGGTAATATTTTATTGATTAACTCTTTATTAAATGGAGCTTCAGTATTTTTGTTATCAGGATATCTTAAGTAGTACCATGATGAACATACGAAAGTATCAAGTGTGTCTGTTTCTCTTTTTGCAGGTTTTCCACAGCAAGGACAAGTTGTATTAACAAACTCTTCGCATTTAGCAAGTGGAGATTTTCCATCTGGTGCAAAAGCAACATCATAAGGAAGTTTAATAGGTAAATCTTTTTCAGGTACTGGTACAGTTCCACAGTCATCACAGTAGATTATTGGAATTGGTGCACCCCAATATCTTTGTCTTGAAACAAGCCAATCTCTTAATCTAAAGTTAACTTTCTCTTCACCAAGATTTTGCTTTTCAAGCTTTTGAACTATTGTTTCTTTAGCTTCTGCTGTTGTAAGTCCATCAAACTCTCCAGAATTAACTAAAACTCCATGCTCACAGAATGGAAGTTCAGTTTCTTTACCACTTTTAGCAGCGATAACTCTATTTATTGGAAGATTAAATTTCTCTGCAAATGTGAAATCTCTTTCATCATGAGCTGGTACAGCCATAACAGCTCCAGTTCCATAAGTTGCAAGAACATAATCAGCTATCCAAATAGGAACTGCCTCACCACTAATTGGGTGGATTGCATATGAACCAGAGAATACTCCAGTTTTTTCTCTTGAAATAGACTGTCTTTCAATATCTGATTGTTTTTTAGCTTCTTCTCTATAGTTTTCAACAGCTTCTTTTTGAGTAGCTATAGTAAGTGAATCAACTAAAGGATTTTCAGGAGCTAAAACAACATAGCTAACACCACAAAGTGTATCAACTCTAGTTGTGAATACATCAAAATCTAAATCAGAATCCTTAACTTTAAATTTAACTTGTGAACCTGTTGATCTACCAATCCAGTGTTTTTGCATTGCAACAGTTTTTTCAGGCCAATCAAGTCCATCAAGTTTATCTAAAAGTTCATCTGCATAGTCAGTTATTTTGAAGAACCATTGTGTAAGATTCTTTTTAGTAACTTCAGATTCACATCTTTCACAAGCGCCATCATGAACTTGCTCGTTTGCAAGAACTGTTTGACAAGAAGGGCACCAGTTTACAGGAGCCTTTTTTCTATAAGCTAAATCATTCTTAAGAAGTTCTAAGAATAACCACTGTGTCCATTTATAATAATCTTCAGAACAAGTAACAAGAGTATTATCCCAGTTAAACATTGCTCCCATAGCTTTTAATTGCTCTTTCATTGTTTTAATGTTATTAAATGTTGAATCTTTTGGGTGGATTCCAGTTTTTATAGCAAAGTTTTCAGCAGGAAGTCCAAATGCATCAAATCCCATTGGTTGGAATACATTGTATCCTTGCATTCTTTTAAGTCTAGCCCATGAATCAACTGGTCCATAGTTAAACCAGTGCCCTGCATGAAGTTGACTTCCTGAAGGATAAGAGAACATTTCTAAAACATAAAGTTTTTCCTTATCGCTGTTTGGGTCAAAGTTATAGAGTTTTGTTTCTTCCCATTTATCTTGCCATTTTTTATCAATGTTAGTACTATAGTTTCCCATTAAAAAACCTCCAAAATATAATAAATTTATTAAAAAAATATAAAAAAAGCCCCTTGTCTCTAAAATTAAGAGACGAAGGGGATCGCGGTACCACTCTTATTAGAAGATATAAATATCTTCTCACTCGAAACCTATAAGGGGGCAAGCCCTATGTGCTTTACACATAAACTCATAGGTAAGTTCATATTTTCATAACACTGTGTTACAGCAAACCACAGCTCTCTATAGTTAAGAAAAATATTACTACTCCTAATCAAAGTATTTTATATATTAATTGTTAATATATGAAATTATATATTAAAATGATATATTAAGTCAAGAAATAAAACGTTTTTTTTTTGATAGATTCATAATTTGTTGTCAAAGGTTAATTTAATAGGGATTAGCAAGAAAATAAGGATAATCTAGTTAATGGACGAATTACATACTATTGGTAAAGAGAAAAAAGTAAAATAAAATGTTAAAATGATTCAGGAAATAAATTGTAATAATAAGTAGTAATATTTTGCTGTAGGAGGTTATAAGGTGGTAGAAATAGGGATAGTTCTATTGATAGCAATATTAACCTTGTGGTATATAAAAATAGGATATAAAAATCATATAGAATCTATGAATATTCGTAAAAGTAAAATTGTGTATAAGGATTTATCAATTTTAGTATATTGTCATAATGATGGTGTGTTTTTAAAGAAAATTCTAAAAAATTTAAAAGAATTTAAATATCCAAATTTAGATATTATTTTTATTAATGATGGGTCAACAGATCATACGATGTCAAAATTGAATTATTTATTAAATCTTGAAGCTATAGAGTATGAAAATAAAGAAGATTTTTGTACATCGAGTGTAAAAAGTATATATAAATCAAGTATATATTCTAATTTTTATGTTATTGATAAAGAGCGTGG
>NZ_CAMQRY010000190.1 GCF_947036855.1 uncultured Clostridium sp. | reverse complement strand
TGAGGGCAAAGAGGAAAATCAGGCAGCGGAAGTAGAAAGTGTAGAAGAAACAAAGTCAGAAGTAGAGATAGAAAAACCACCAGTTTTAGAAAAGCCAGAAGTTGAAAAGCCTAAACCAGAGATTCCAAAACCTGTAGAACCAGAAATAGAAAAACCAGTTAAGCCAGAGGTTGAACAGATATCTTATACAATTTCAATGTATGATGCAGCTCCCGATATAGTACGTACAAAAACTATTACTGGAAGCAAAGAAGAACTTCAAAAACCTTGGTCAGTTTTTGGAAATTTAAAAGATTTTGGCTCAATAGTTAGTAATGTATCTCTTATAAGTTATAGCATTAATAGTAATAATGTAGGAGTCATAAATGTATCTAAAGAGATATATGCAGGATTTGGATTTGGAGCAGAAAGTATGATGATAGAACATCTTGCTAAAGGGTTCGCAAGTGCTTTTAAAACTAATGGTTCTATTGTAAATGTTGAAGGTGGTGCTTATGCAACAGGGCATATGGAATTTGGAATTGATGAAGTAATTAGATAGTAAATTTTGATTAAAAGTGAAAAAGGATATTCTATATAGTTAGTTTAGGTTGAAAACATAAAATAGGTATAAAGTTGTATATACAAATATAAACAGTTTGAAAACCTTTTAAAAAAACTGAATTATATGTTAATTTTTATATTATAATAAATACATAATATGGAAATAGTGAAGAGGGGATTATGAATATGAAGAAATTAAAGATTGTAACTATTGGTGGAGGTTCATCTTATACTCCAGAGCTTGTTGAAGGTTTTATAAAAAGACATAGTGAACTTCCAATATCAGAATTATGGTTTGTTGATGTTGAGGCTGGAAAAGAAAAAATGGAGATTGTAACAAATCTTGCGAGAAGAATGGTACAAAAATCAGGGCTTGATATTAAGGTTTACTCAACTCTTGATAGAAGAGAAGCTTTAGTTGATGCAGATTTTGTTACTACACAGTTTAGAGTTGGACTACTTGATGCAAGAATTAAGGATGAGAGAATTCCGTTATCTCATGGTGTTATAGGACAGGAAACTAATGGTGCTGGTGGACTATTTAAAGGACTTAGAACAATTCCAATTATTTTAGATATCATAAAAGAAATTGAAGAATTATGTCCAAAGGCTTGGATGATAAACTTTACAAATCCAGCAGGAATGGTAACACAAGCAGTTTTAGAGCATACAAACTTTAGAAAATTTATAGGACTTTGTAATGTTCCAATAGGAGAGAAAAAAGGTGTTGCAGACCTTATGGGTGTAGATATATCAAGAGTAGATATGGACTTTGCAGGACTTAATCATATGGTTTATGGAGTTGGAGTTAGAATTGATGGAGTTGATGTTTTAGAAGAAGTTCTAAGTAAGTTTGGTGATTCTACAACAACAATGAAAAATATTAAAGCTAAAAAGTTTAATAAAGATTTTGTTAAGAGTTTAGGTGCCGTACCTTGCTCATATCATAGGTATTATTATAAATCAGAGCAAATGCTTATAGCAGAGCTTGAAGATTTTAAAGAAAATGGAACGAGAGCAGAAGTTGTTAAAGCCTTAGAAAAAGAATTATTTGAATTATATAAAGATGAAACTTTAGATATTAAACCACCACAACTTGAACAAAGAGGTGGAGCTTATTATAGTGATGCAGCTTGTAGTCTTATAAACTCTATTTATAATGATAAAAAAGATATTCAAGTAGTTAATACAAAAAATAAAGGGGCGATTCCTAGTCTTGCTTATGATGATGCAGTTGAAATAAGTTGTGTTATAACAAAGGAAGGACCAATGCCACTAGCACTTGGACATTTACCAATAGGAGTTCAAGGATTAATAAGTCAGATAAAAGCATTTGAAAGATTAAGTGGAAAAGCTGCTATTACTGGAGATTATAATATAGCACTTCAAGCACTTACAATAAATCCACTTACTCCATCAGATGAGATGGCTAAAATATTAATAGATGAACTGCTTGTAGCACATAAAGACCATCTTCCAAAGTTTTCAGAGAAAATAGCAGAGCTTGAAAAATAAAATTTTTTAGTGAAAAGGGGTAATTTTATATGGGGAAATTAATAATAAATGCAGATGATTTTGGATATTCACCAGGGATAAATGCAGCAATAGTTTCAGCACATAAAAATGGAGTAGTAAGTTCAACAACTATAATGGCTAATATGCCAGGATTTGATGATGGTGTAAGACTTTTAAATGAAACAAAAACATTAGCTTGTGGAGTTCACTTAACACTTAGCTGTTATAAGCCACTTCTAACAACTCATAAAACACTAGTAGATGAAAATGGATATTTTTTTAAAAGACTTAAACCAGAAGTAGTTAAAAATTTTGATTTAGATGAATTATATAATGAGTGGTGTGCACAAATTGATAAGGCACAAAAAGAAATATATATTTCGCATATAGATTCACATCATTTTGCACATACACAAGAAAAATTTAGACCTGTTGTTAAAAAGATAGCAGAAAAATATAATCTTCCAATGAGGCATAAGCTTGATGGAATAGACTGTGTACCAACAGTAGATTTTACAAATAAATTTTATGAAGATAGCGTTTCTGTTGAATGGTTTGAAGGAGCTATAAATGAAATTAAAGAAAAAGGGATAATGGATATGATGACGCATCCTGGTTTCTTAGATAGCTTTGTATGTAACTCAACATCATATCAAGAGGGAAGACTTAAAGAATATGATGTCTTAACAGATAAAAGAGTTAAAGAAATTCTTGAAAGAAATAATATAGAAATTATAAATTATAGACAAATATAAGATATAGGAGCATGAGTAATCATGCTCCTTATATTTTGAAGTTAATAAAAAATAATTAAAATCAAGTCATAATAGTATCATTTTAATTTAAATTTGGAAAAATGATATAAAAGTGGTAAACTAAAGGAAACTAAAGATTACATTTAAGGAGCAAATTATGAACAAAAGAAAATTAGTAGTTATAATGGCAAGTTTAGCTATTGGAACAGTTGGAATAGGAACAGGTGTACAAGCTAGTGAACATAAGACAGATATAAAACCTGTAGAAAGCCAAGTTTTATTGGCAAATCATAATTCAAGCGTATACAATTATGTTCAGAGTTCAAACAATAGAGAACATGCATGGGATACAGCAGTTAGATTACATAATGGTGATAGAAAGAATAATTGTACATTTTATGTAGCGAGTCTTTTAAGAGGTGCTGGGTATAAAGTACCACATAGCATTGGATATACATCTAATTTAGGTGATTGGCTAGGTAATAATGGATGGACAAGAAAAACTAACTTAAATGAATTAAAAGCTGGAGATATTGCTTTTGCTGGGAATACACATTCAGTAGTATTTTTATCTTGGGTAAATAAAGATAAAAA
>NZ_CAMQRY010000189.1 GCF_947036855.1 uncultured Clostridium sp. | reverse complement strand
GATGCTGAATATGTAAAAAAAGAAGCTAAAACACTTTATGATTCTATGTTTATGGATGATGAAGTTATTGAAGCTAGAAAACATGTTTATGCTATGATTTATAACAATATGAGTATGATTTTTGGCTGTCAAATGAGTGGTTTTGATAAGCTTGAATTATCAAAGAGTGAGATAAAAAAAATTATAAAAGATGTTGTTGATAATGATGAAAGACAGCTTAACTATAAAAAATAAATTTTTGAATAAAAATAATAAAAAATAAATCTGTGAAAAGTATTCACAGATTTATTTTTTATGCTTTAGTATCTATTTTACTACCAAGGTTAGGGTCTACAACCATTGTTGCATCAAGCATTTGAGTCATTCCGTTAGCTACTTGCTGATTATTATTCATTGTCATTTTAAGAAGTGAGATTGATACTGCACTTTTTAAAGAATTTTGACTCATTGACATAGACATTTTACCAATATCCATAGTGAACTCCTTTCATATTTTATTCTAATAAAATTATCGTATTAAATTAGAAAAATTGTATTGCTTTTTTAAAAAAAGAAGAGATAAATTTTAATTATATGGAATAATATGAGAAAAAATATTTAGAAAAAAATATTATAAATGTGTGTTTAATAGAGAGGGATTTTTATTAAAGATAAGATTACATAATAAATTCACTCAAAATTAATAAGAAGTTGGTTTTACAATCTAAAATTATATAACTATAATAGAGTAAGCAAAACACTATATATAGTGTTTAAATTTTGGTCGTAATTAAAAATGGTACTATATATTGTATAGGGGGATTTGGAGAAATATGATAAACAGAGCGTGCAGCCTTGCTATGGGCTATATTAAAGAGGGTAATAGCAAGTATTCAATAGAGAAATTAAACAAGGCATTAGAAAATATAATTATACCAACTATGGACGAGAGAGAAATTCAAGATTCTATTATGCAAATATCACTAGAATTAACTACTCAATTTGAACCAAATTGGCAGGACATAGCATCACATATTTATGTTCTAAACCTAAGAGATGATGTAGCTAAAAATAGAGATATAAAATCAGAAGATGTATATAAGGATTTTTATGGACTTATAGAAGAGTTAACATCAAAGAAATTATATGGTGAATATATACTAGAAAATTATTCTAAAAAAGATATAGAGGAATTAGAGATGGCTATGAAGCCAGAGAGAGATTTCTTATTTACTTTTAGTGGAATAAAACTTTTAGCAGAGAGATATTTAATTGAAAATTTTGATAGAACAAAAACAGAGCTTCCACAACAAATGTTTATGGGTATTGCAATGCATCTTGCTATTCCAGAGAAAAAGGAAGATAGATTATACTGGGTTAAGAGATTTTATAACTCATTAAGTCAACTTAAGGCAACAATGGCTACGCCAACAATGTCTAATGCTAGAAAGCCTTTTTATCAATTAAGCTCATGCTTTATAGATACTGTTGATGATAGTTTAAATGGAATATATAAAACAGTTGATAACTTCGCTAAGGTTTCTAAGTTCGGTGGCGGAATGGGAATTTATATTGGTAAAGTTAGAGCCCTTGGTTCTTCAATCAGAGGTTTTAAAGGTGCGTCAGGTGGTATAATTCCTTGGGTTAAACTTATGAATGATACTGCAATAGCAGTTGATCAATTAGGTGTTAGAAATGGTTCTGTTGCTATATGGCTTGATGCTTGGCATAAAGATGTAGCCGAGTTTTTACAGATCAGAACTAATAATGGAGATGACAGAAAGAAAGCACATGATGTTTTCCCTGGAATTTGTTACCCAGATTTATTCTGGAAACTTGCAGAGAAGGACATGTCATCAAAGTGGTATATGATGTGCCCACATGAAATAAAGAAACACATGGGATATTCTCTTGAAGATTTTTATGGAGAAGAGTGGGAAAAAAGATATTATGAATGTGTAGAAAATGAAGCGATAGATATGAGAGTTATGGAGGTTCGTGATATTGTTAGGCTTATAATTAAAAGTGCAGCAGAAACAGGAACTCCATTTGCTTTCTTTAGAGATACAGTTAATAAAATGAATCCTAATAAACATAAGGGAATGGTGTATTCATCAAACTTATGTACTGAAATTATGCAAAATATGAGTGCATCAGAAGTTATGCAAACAGAGATAATTGATGAGGCTGGAGATAAAATTATAGTTGAGAAAACTAAGGCTGGAGATTTTGTTGTTTGTAACTTATCATCAATAGTTCTTGGAAATGTTGATGTAAATTCAGAAGCAGAACTTGAAGATATTGTTGAAACTCAAATTAGAGCTATGGATAATGTTATAGATTTAAACTATTATTCAGTTCCTTATGCAGAAGTTACTAACAAGAAGTACAGAGCTATAGGACTTGGAACTTCAGGATATCACCATATGTTAACTAATAATAAAGTTGTATGGGATTCAAAGAAACATTTTACGTTTGTTGATAAAGTTTATGAAAACATAAACTACTATGCAATTAAAGCTAGTGTTAAAATAGCTAAAGAAAAAGGTAGATACAGTTTATTTGAGGGTTCAGATTGGGATAATGGAGATTACTTTAAACTTAGAGGGTATGAAACTGATAGATGGATTAATATGAAAAATGACGTATCTGAATTTGGTATGAGAAATGGATATTTATTTGCAGTTGCTCCAAATGGTTCAACAGCTACAATTGCTGGAACTACAGAAGGAATTGATCCAGTTATGGCTAAATTCTGGCTTGAAGAGAAAAAGGGAAGTATAATTCCAAAGACTGCTCCAGGACTTACAGAAGATAATGGGTTCTACTATATGTCAGCATATGATATGGATCAAGAATGGTCTGTAGAGGCTGCGGCTGTAAGACAAAGACATATAGACCAAGCGCAATCATTTAACCTTTATATAACAACAGATTTAACTATGAGACAAATAGCTAATCTTTATATTCAGGCTTGTAATCAAGGGGTTAAAAGTATTTACTATGTAAGAAGTAAATCTCTTGAAATTGAAGAATGTGCAATGTGCTCAGCATAAGTGAAACTCTAACTTAATAATTTGGTAAGTTGAATTTACTCATCGAACATAGTTCGGTGAGTTACCTATTCAAAATCTATGATTTAGTTAGAAAATTAAATTTATAAATATAGAAAGAGGGTATTTCAAATGGAAATGGAAATAAAAAAGAAACCTCTATTTAATGAATTTGGAGATATAGAAGTTTCAAAAAAGAAAATGGTTAATGGGAATACAACAAACTTAAATGATTTTAATAATATGAAATATACTTGGGTTTCAGATTGGTACAGACAGGCTATGAATAACTTCTGGATACCAGAAGAAATTAACTTAGCTCAAGATTTAAAAGATTATAAAGTTTTATCAGTTGATGAAAAAGCTGCTTATGATAAGATTTTATCATTTTTAATATTCTTAGATTCAATACAAACAGC
>NZ_CAMQRY010000188.1 GCF_947036855.1 uncultured Clostridium sp. | reverse complement strand
TCTTCATCATATACCATAAATGATACTACATCAGAACCATCTTCTTTCGCTCTTAATTCATTCATATACTTATAATTTTTTCTTAAAAGCATATTATTTTCACATATAATAAGTTCTTGTAGTTCATAACCATTCTGTTCTATATCAAGTTCTATTACTTTTGACATATTTTTATTTACTTTAACAGGAACTTTAAAATTCCATTCTCCATCAATAACAACAGATTTTTTATCTTCATATATGCTACTGTTTTCAATCCTATCCAGTTCTATTTCAAAACTAAACTCATTTGGAACTTCTCCAAGTTCTGATAAATTATAACTTTCCATTCCTACAAAAGTGTTCTTATTTATAAATCTGCCTTGTATTCCACTAGCTCCAAATTTATGTTTCCACATTTCCTCATCTGAAAAACTTACACTTCCTTTAATATCATAATCATTCATTAAGACATTGCTTCCAAGCTTATTTTCATCATCCATATCAGATAAATATTTAAAACCATCTTCATTCTCTATAATATATGAAACATATAAAAATACTCCATCTGAAAAAGTTTCTAATATTGTTACTTTTACACCATTAGAAGTTACACTTTGATTCACCACTGTTCCAAACTCTGATAAATCATATGCTCCTCCCGATACTGTTTCTTCTATCAGTTTAAAAACATTACCAACTAAAGGTATCTTTGATGCAAGTGCTGGATTACTTACTCCAAATATCATAAATCCAGTAAGCCCTGCTGCTATAAATCCACCACGCTTTATAAATTTTCTTTTTTTGCTTTTAAACTTTTCTTTTTCTGCTTTCTCTGCCCCTTTATCTATTGCTTCATCTATATTCTTTGGTATTTTTATATCATCAAAATCTTTAATACTCATTCATGTAATCCTCCCTTAAATATTTCTTTAAAGCTTCTTTACCTCTTCTTATATGGCTTTTCACCGTACTACTTGGAATATCTAAAACTTCTGCTATATTATCTATACTCATATCATTAAAATATCTAAGCATTATAACTGACTTATATATTGGTTTTAGCTTATCCATAGCACTATATAAATCCATCTTCTCACAAGTTGAATTTTTACTCTCATCAACTATTAAAGGACTATCATCTTCTGTATAAACATATTTCTCTTCCTTTTTAAGTTCTCTTATAGCTGTATTTATAAGTATTCTTGTTATCCAAGTCTTAAAAAACTCTTCTTTCTTAAGCTTTGATATATTCATCATTCCCTTATACGTTGCCTCACTTAGTATATCTAAAGCTCTCTGCTCATCTTTCACATAACTATATGCAATCTTATATAAATTCTCTTTATTCTCTTTTATAAGACTTACATAACTTTCTTTATCTCCCTTAACTGCTTTTTTAATAAGACTTTCTTCCTTTTTCAAAACCTTTTTCGTGTGCCATGGTAATGAAATTATATTTTGCATATTTCTCCCCTTAACCCTTCCTATCTATTTAAACTTTAATAGCTATTTCAATTTAAGTTGTAATCTGTTAACCTCTTACACTAATTAGAGCATTTTACTTTTAATAAAGTTACAAATTTTTATAAATTTATTTTAAATCTTTATTTAAGCATAAAAACGAATACTCAAAACAAGCCTATTTTTATAATGAATTGTTTTCTTTTTATGTAAAATTATTTAAGTATTCAATCTACTATTACTCTCTAATATTAGATATACCCTCAATATCTAACATTAAAGTTAATATTTTCAGATATTCTTTTTTTAAAAATCTCACTTTTTTTCATGAAATTTCCCTCAATTTTTTTAATGATTTTCTCATTTACGTAAACATTACATAAAAACCCCAAAAAAAAATTCATAATACTTCCAATAGTTATTTTAAATTGGGTTTTAAGGAGTTTCTTTCCATTACTTCTTTTAGCAACAAAATGCTATAATTTATAAACGTAATGGGAAAATATAATAATTCATTACTATTAAAAAGAAAGAAAAGAGGTTATTTAATGTTAACAGTATTTGAAAGTAGCAAAAATACACAGCTTGATTTGTGTAATTGCTTTAGTTTTAATCCTATGTCTGTAATTCTGACGGATATCTTAGGAGTTCCCCATGAAGAAGGTTGTAAGCTTATAGAAAGTGAATGTTTTACTAAAGTAAACATAAAATCTTTAGATGCTCATGAATCTGAAAATTGGATATATATCAATGATACTTATATACCAAAAAGTTTTATATCACATATGTATGTTTTTAATAATAGTCTTTATTTTTACTCAATGAAAATTTATATGATAAATGGTTCATACACTATGACTTCATATTTAAAATCACATGAAGAGTTCTTTAAAAGAGTAGCACCACATGCTTTTGTTGTAAAAAATGATAAACTTGATTCAAGATATGATATAAATGATTTATTTATTTCTGAACTTAAAAAAAATAGTACAAGCATTGTAGATGCTATAAAAACAAGACCAAACTACTTTGATAGCTTTATAAAATCACTACATACTAAAGTCGCAAAATAAAAAGATTTGCATAAAAGACTTACATATTTATAGGTTCTCATATTTGTTGAATTTGCTTTAACTGAGAATCAGTAAAGACTTGTTAGATTATTTTTAATCTGATGACGAGTATATCTCTATCTATTAAATAGCTCCTAAACTTAGGGATGCATATTTTTATTTAGTAGATAACTAAGAAAAGCAGATTCATAAACGAATCTGCTTTTCTCGAATTTCTATTCTATTTTATGTAAATATCTATTACTTATAACTCACATTTCACCAAAACCTACGCAAGTTCAAGCATTATTAAATGTTCTCTTTCCTTAAATCCAGCCTTCTCATAAAAACCAAGTGTCTTAGGATTTCTAAGTGTTTGAAGTGATACATGATTAATATCTTTTCTTTTAAGTTCTTCTATGTAATAATCTAAAGTTTTTGAACCAATCCCCTTACCTTGTAGTGTACTATCCACACACAGTTCTTTTATAAAGCATCTAGTTCCATCATAGTAATCTTCCTCATGTCCAACAATTATTGCACAAGGTTCCTCTTTAAGATATGTTAATAAACCAAAATGGTTGTCCTCTTTTACTATTTGAGAAATTCTTTTAAGTGAAGTTTCCATTGTCCACTTTTCAAACCAAGGTGCTGCATTAAAGCACTCCATATATATTTTAGCTGCTACTTTTAAATTATCTTTTGTTATTCTTTTGAAATTCATAATTTTTCTCCTAATCCTCTGTTTATTATCTATGTATTTTTTCTATATGTAAACTTTAGCCTTTGCTAAATCTATACTCTCTAAAAACTGTAACTATGAAATTAAACTATAATACTCCCTTCTTGTCAAATCTCATATCTAATTCTCCTAATTATTTGTTTTGTATCTAAATTTTTCTACAACTATTTATAAGTGTTTAAAATTAATTAAAAAAGTAACACCAACATTTACTGTTGATGC
>NZ_CAMQRY010000187.1 GCF_947036855.1 uncultured Clostridium sp. | reverse complement strand
GTTAAAGTAGAAAGAGAAATTATAAAAGAAGAAATTGTAGTGCCTAAAGCACCTAAAGTTCCAAATACTCCAGGAGATAGATTAATGGAGTCAATAAAAGAACAACAAAAAAATGAAGGTCTTTTAACTTTAGATGATGATAAGGTTAATACTTTAGCTTATAAAGAGCATCTTGTAAATTATATGAAGCTTGGATTTGCTTGTAATATGTTAATGAAAAAAGCGAATGAATGTAATGATACAGCAGAAAGAGCTAAATTATTCTCATTTACAGAAGTTGTTCAAAAGAGAACTGATGAGTTTGAAGCAAAATTCAAAGAAATAGGACTTACAACAGGGCAAATCTTTACTTTTAGAATGGAAGTTTTAAGAGATGTAAGAAAATATAAAGATGATAGCATGAAAGAAATTTGTGATTATATCAACAGATTATATTCAGAAAGTGATAGATTAATAGAAAATTTAAAGTAAGTATGTTAAGAGATGGGTAAACCATCTCTTTTTTTATTAATCAATAATAGTTATTAATTAAATATTCACAGAATAGACATAATGATATATAATTAGAAATACGTAAATTTGATTTAGAAATACAAAAGATGGTTTGAAAAGATATGGAGGCACAGATGAAAATAGGATTGGTTTTATCAGGTGGTGGGGGAAAAGGCGCATATGAGCTAGGTGTTTGGAATGCACTTGGAGAACTTGGACTGCAGAAGCATATAAAAGTTATATCAGGGACTTCAATAGGAGCGTTTAATGCTGTTTTATTTGCTCAAAATAGCCAAGAGATGGCTATAGGACTTTGGGATGAAGTTACAATGGACAAGCTTATACCACTTACTAAGTTTCAACTTATGAGGAAGGGGGTAGCACTTGCAATTGGTTCTAAAGCTATGAATTTTAGTAAGAAACACATGAAAAATAGATGGGATTCTGTAAAGAGTGCTCCAAAAGATGGCGTTATGGATATGATTAATAAATATTTAGATATGGATATGATGAGAGCGTCAGGAAGAATTTGTTATGCAGCTTGTACAGAGCTTCCAGATTTTACACCTAAATATTTTAAGCTTAATGATTATAGTAATGAAGATGCAAAAGATATAATTATGGCATCTGCAACATTACCAATAATTTATAAGAGTACTCATGTTGATGGGAAAAAATATTTTGATGGAGGAATTGCTGATAATACACCAGTTCAACCAGTATATGGAGAAGGGTGTGATTTTATTATAGTAGTGCTTCTTGCAACGGATGATACTATTGATAAAAGTTTATATCCTAATGCAAGGATAATAGAAATAGGGCCAAAGAAAGATTATGAGGGCGTTTTAAAAGGAACTCTTAATTTGGATGCACCAGCAAAGAAAAAACGTATAAAGCATGGATATGAGGATACTATGGCACTACTTGAACCTATATTTGGAATGTATAGAGGATTATACTTATTAGAACTTGAAAAAAGATATCCTATACTTATTAAGTTTGCAAGGTTTTTTGATAAATTCAAAAGAAAAAAAGATATTGAATTTTAATATTATACTATCAGCATTATTCAATTAATATTATTTAATTAATATTAAAAATTGGATTTTAGTATTAATTAAATAAAAAAACTGGACTGATATTGACGAAAGTTTTATATTAAAGCATAATGATAGCATAAAAGTTAATAACGA
Source organism: uncultured Clostridium sp. (assembly GCF_947036855.1). GTDB lineage: Bacteria > Bacillota > Clostridia > Clostridiales > Clostridiaceae > Sarcina. Next base: position 1,881 of record NZ_CAMQRY010000187.1, on the reverse strand, counting down.
GGTAGAGGAGCAAATTTTATCAGTATCATTAAAGAGGACAAGTACCTAAGATGTAATGAAAAAGGAAAATTTGCCGAAGTGTATAAAATATACTTGTATTTTATATAGCTGGGATTGTATAGAAAATGTACAATACTGTCACAATATAATTGTGGGGTGCTATCATTAATGTAAATTTAAAGTATTTGAATTGTATTTTTAGATTTGAATTATCACCCCTAGGCTATTTTTAGCTTGGGGTTTTTTATTTATTATTAATTAGCTGCCGGTTATAAACTTATGGAATACCATAAGAGGAGGACTAATGATGAGTAGTAATAATGAAGGGTTAAAAAGAGGACTTAAAGCAAGACACCTTTCTATGATAGCTCTTGGCGGAGCTATTGGAACTGGGATATTTTTAGCAATGGGAGGAACTATAAAAACGGCCGGTGTTGGTGGTTCATTTCTTGCATATAGCATAGTTGGAGTAATGGTTTATTTTCTATGTACAGGGCTTGGGGAAATGGCTACATATCTGCCAGAAACAGGTTCGTTTGGTAGTTACTCAACTAAATTTATAGACCCAGCACTTGGTTTTGCAATGGGGTGGAATTATTGGTATAACTGGGCAATAACAATAGCAGCGGAGATGGTTGCTGGTTCTATAGTTATGAAGTTTTGGTTTCCACAGATTCCAGCAATTGCATGGAGTGCTGTATTTCTTCTGATAATAGTTGGACTTAACTTACTATCAGCAAGAGCATATGGTGAATCAGAGTTTTGGTTTGCAACAATAAAAGTTATAACTGTTGTTATATTTATTATAATTGGAGTTTTAATGATATTTGGAATAATGGATGGAAAAGCAGAAGGTTTTTCAAGGTACTTCCAAGGTGGAGGTCCATTTATAGGAGGAAGTAAAGCTATATTTGGAATATTCCTTGTTGCAGGTTTTTCTTTCCAAGGGACAGAACTTGTGGGACTTGCAGCAGGTGAGAGTGAAAATCCAGAAAGAGATGTACCAAAAGCTGTAAATACAATTTTTTGGAGAATAGTTTTATTTTATCTTGGAACTATACTTGTTATTGGAGCATTAATAAATCATGCAGATTTATCAGTTTCAACTAGTGCTTTTACAGTAGTTTTTGAAAGAGTTGGATTAGCAGGTGCTGCTTCAATTATGAATGCAGTAATTTTAACATCAGTTTTATCAGCAGGAAATTCTGGGATGTATGCATCAAGTAGAATGCTTTATGCAATGGCTAAAGATGGAATGGCTCCTAAAATGTTTGGTAAAACAACTAAAAGAGGAGTTCCTTTAAATGCTATAATACTTACAATGATAGTTGCTAGTTTATCATTTTTAACAGGAAGTTTTGGAGATGGAACAGTTTATACATGGCTTGTAGCTGCATCGGGATTATCAGGATTTATAGCTTGGCTTGGGATAGCAGCATGTCATTATAGATTTAGAAAAGCATACATAGCTCAAGGTAAAAAAATTAAAGATTTACCATATAGAGCAAAATTATTTCCATTTGGACCTATTATAGCTTTTATTATTTGTTTTGTAGCTGTTGTTGGGCAGGGATATTCAAATATAGGAAGTGATGGAGTTCAGTGGGGAAACTTAATAGCAGCATACATAGGAATACCTTTGTTTATAGTGATATTTTTCTATTATAAAATTAAGCATAAAACAAAAGTAATTCCATTACAAGAAGTAGATTTAAGAAGACTTGATGAAAAATAGTAACAAAAGGCACAGTAAATTAATTTTTATTGTGCCTTTTATTTAGGTATAATTAATATAATAAAATTTGTATTATGAGGGGTTTATTATGATAAAAATAATTGATGTCGATAAAAATAATTTTTGGGACGTTATAAAATTAAGTG
>NZ_CAMQRY010000186.1 GCF_947036855.1 uncultured Clostridium sp. | reverse complement strand
TAGATATGACTTTAGGAGATTGGTTTTTTATAGTAATGAATCTTATTATGATTGGTTGTGTAGTATTTACTTATAAAAAAATTATTATGAGATTTATTAGGTTTACAAAACTTAGTAGGAATAAAAGTGCATTAATTATGAGTAAAGGAAATTATAAAAGAGATTTTTATGTGAGTATGGTTATTTTAGTAGCAGCAATAGGTTTTATATTAGCAGAGATATTTTATACAGGAATCCAGGCATCACTTTCTAATATGTATATGTTTTGGTTTTTACCAATATCAATGGAGCCTAGCTACTCTGGTAAGGTTTTTATATTTTTTGAAACAAATGCTTTTGTACATTATGATAATAATATGATTGAGTATAAGGATATAGAGAAAGTTAAAATTGTTGCTTTTAGAAAGACAAAAAGAAGAAATAAAGTGATTTTAAGAATTTTAATTAAAGAAGCTAAAAATAGCTCAGCTATAACTAGAAAAATAAATTTTATTCATGTTAAGCTTAGGGAACTTGATAGTATCTTAGAAATTTTAAGAAGAAATGATGTAGTAATTGAAAATAGAAATACAGGAATTATAATTTAATAATGTATATCCAATATATAATTTTTATATTAGAATAGTAATTAAGTTAGTTAGCTACTTGATATTATGGGAGTGATAGATATATGAATAGTGAAAACTTAGTATTTGCAGATGTACAGGATGAAGTATTAGATAGGTATAATATTAAATATAATAGAAAAACAAAATCTATGATATATTTAAATAAAAATATAGATATAGAAGTTTTAGTTGAATGTTGTAGAGAATTAAAAGTATCGAGCTATAGTTTTAAGCTTGAAGAAATATATTCATCTATGAAAATAGAAAATAATTCTTTATCAAAGTGGGAAACAGCAAGTGTTTTAGATGGAAATATTATTGATGATAAGCAAAAAGATTCCTTAGAAACTATGAACTTAGTTCATGCAACTAATACATTTAATAATTATCCTATAACAGAAGAGATAATAAAAGCTATACATCTTCTAATTTGTGTAAGTACACATAGTGGTAATGAACTTTTAGATTATAGAAAAGAAAATGTTTATATAGAAGGTTCATCATTTGTACCACAAGGGTGGGAAAGTGTTTCAGAATCTATTAAAGAATTAGTAGAGATATATAATAAAGATATAGATATTTTGGATGCTTTAAAGTTTAAGCTATCATTTGTTACAATAAATCCATTTATTGATGGAAATAGAAGAACTTCAAGGCTTTTATTAAATTCTATATTATCTAATATAGGATATGGAAGACTTGTTATAAATCCAAGAGATAAATATTTATATTGTCAGGCTCTTGAAAATGCACAAGTTAATGGGGAATTTGATGAGTATTTAAGATTTATGCTAAATGCTTATATTAAGCAGTATTATAGTATAGCTATGTTTAAACAAGAATTAGAATAACTTGAAATATAAAGAAGCAGTAGAAAATTTAATTTTCTACTGCTTTAATTTTAGTGAATACTAATTTTTAGTTTTTGTTGCAAATAAAGAAAAAGTAAAAATTTACAAAAAAAGTATTTACAAAATATGGATTATATAATATGATATTAGTGTACTAGGAAAGTGGTACAGTTGGAGGTGAGAAGTATTTGAACTTTAGCAATATAGAATTTAACAATAATGAACCTATTTATATGCAAATTGTTGAGCTTATTAAAAGAGCTATTGCAACAGGAGAACTTTGTGAGAATGAAAAACTGCCATCTATAAGAGAGATGTCTAAAGGCTTAAAAGTTAATCCAAACACAATGCAAAGAGCATATTCTCAGCTTGAATTAATAGGTGTAACTTATACTAAAAGAGGCATGGGTTCATTTATAAGTGAGGTAAAAAGTGATACTGATTTACAACTTGAAATGGCAATACAGATATCAAAAAAGTTTTTAACTGATATGGATGGTATAGGGATAGAAAAAGAAAGAGCTATTGAAATATTAAGTAGTGAAAAGTTACAGTAAGTCTAGGGTGGGAAATTGAGAATTAAATAAGAGAGGAGAATTTAAAAATGATTAAATTAGTGAATTTAAATAAGCGTTACAAAGAAAAAGTTATTTTAAATAATGTGAGTCTTGAAATTCCAAAGGGTGAGATAATAGGGATTCTTGGACCTAATGGTGAGGGGAAAAGCACACTACTTAAAATTCTTGGTGGTCAAATAAATTTTGATAGTGGAGAGTATTTTTTTGATGGTGAGAAAATAAATCCTACTGCAAAAGGAAAAATAGGTTATATGAGTGATGTTCCTATAATTCCGAGTGATTGGAAAGTGAGTGATGCTATTGATTATTACAGTAGATACTTTAAATTGTTTGATAGAGAAAAGTGTAAGCAGATGCTTGAGGTATTTAAAGTTAAGACTTCTGATAAAGTGAAGATTTTATCAAAGGGAGAAAATGAAAAGTTACATCTAGCACTTGCATTATCAATTAAAGCAAGACTTTATATAATGGATGAGCCACTTGCTGCAATAGATTTAATTGCAAGGGAAGAAATAATTAGAATGATTTTAGATAGTTTTGATATGGAAAGTACAATGATTATCTCAAGTCATTTAGTATCTGAGATAGAGGGTGTTTTAGATAGAGTTATTTTGCTTAAAGCTGGAGATATAGTTTGTAATAGTTTAGTTGAAGACCTAAGACTTAAAGGGCAGTCAGTAGTTAATCTATACAAAGGGGTGTATGGAAATGGTGGGAATTAAGAAAAATTGGCTTTATAATCAAGAAAATACTGCTATAAAGATGGAGTATATACTTATTATCTATGGAATTATAGTATTACTTACTAAGATATTTATAGATTCAAGGATAGTGAGAATTTTAGTATCTGTTTATAGTGGGGCATTTTTAATGATTATGTTTATGGTGTTTTTATATCCACTTACAATTTTAATTGGTATGCTTCCATATATTGATACTATCAAGCCATATATGAATATAGGAAATCTTCCTCTTAGTAAAAAGAAGCTTTTTATGATGTCATTAAAAAGTAATGGACTGAAGATGCTTGCATTAGTAGGAGTAAGTTTTATAATAAATATGTTTTTACAGTCGTCTATACATCTTGGAACTTGTGTAGAAGGAAGTTTGAATTATCAGCTTAGCAGGGCTGTAGATACATTACTAGTTGCTTTAATTATATTTTTTCAAGCTTTTGTTATTTCTATATTTTACTATGTAAAAGGATTTTCAGGAAAAAAAGCTAGTTTAATAGTTTTTGGAATAGATGCAGTAGTTTTAATAATTTTACTTGGAATAGGTGCCGTTATAGGAAATGATTTTATAGGCTCAGTTGAGTTTTTATTTATAGCTGGTGGTACATTTTTTGTTGGTAGCTTTATAGGATTTTTAAAATATTGGAATGATATTGAAAGGGTATGCAATTAGCATATAAATTGGTGATTTTATGGTGAGAGGAATTAAAAAAGATTGGCTTTATGATATGAATAAAGCATTTAGATATGTTCAGCTTATACTTCTTGGAGTTGGAACTTTTTTTCTAATTAGTAAATATTTTGTGGGAGGAGAACTTAGTGAATTTCTTTTTAAAGTATTGGGATGATATAGAAAATATATGTAATTAAATATAGGATAAGA
>NZ_CAMQRY010000185.1 GCF_947036855.1 uncultured Clostridium sp. | reverse complement strand
ATAAATCAAAGAAATTATAAAATGAAAGATAATCTTTCATAATCTAAAAATAAAAAACACGAACATTTATATATAATTGTATAAATTTCACTTAAAAGCACACGCTAATATAAAGATATTAGCGTGTGTTTTCTTTTGTTTTCATAGCTTTTACATAAGCTTTGCAAGGGTTTGTGCATTATTATGTTTATTGTAATTTGTTCCGAATGATTTATGAAATATTTACATCAAATATTTTATTTTATGAAAGTTTAAAATCATTTTAAAATGGGCTTTTATTTGGTTGACAAGCATTGTTGCAATATAATATAATAAATAAAAATCAACGAACTTAAAAAAAGAAATATTTGAAAATACTCGTATAAATCTTGGATATGGCAAGGTGTATCTACGGAGAACCATTAATTCTCCTCTATGAGTGATTTGATATAGCTGACTTAAAGATGAAGGCATATTAACTCACTTAGGGAGTTAATATGTCTTTTTTTAGTAAATAAACAAATCGTTAACAAGATATTACAAGAATATTAAATGAAAGTTATCTTGCAAAAGTGAAATTAGATGCAATTTAACTTGTAAAATTGAATTAAAATAATTATTTATTGATGGAGGGGTTTTTAAGATGGCAAAAATATTAAAGCAGGCATATACATTTGATGACTTATTATTAGTACCAAACAAATCAGAAATTTTACCTAATGAGGTTAGTTTAAGAACACAACTTACAAAAACTATTTTCTTAAATATACCGTTAATGAGTGCTAGTATGGATACAGTTACAGAATCTAAGATGGCAATCGCTATGGCTAGAGAGGGTGGAATAGGAATTATCCACAAGAATATGAGTATTGAAGCACAAGCATTAGAAGTTGATAGAGTTAAGAGACAAGAGAATGGAGTTATTACAGATCCTTTCTTCTTAGCACCAGATAATACTGTTAATGAAGCTTTAGAGCTTATGGCTAGATATAGAATTTCAGGTGTCCCTATTACAGAGGGTAAGAAACTTGTTGGTATTCTTACTAATAGAGATATTGTTTTTGAAACTGATTATACTAGAAAAATTTCAGAGGTTATGACTAAGAGTCCTTTATTTACAGCTCCAGAAGGAACTAAGGTTGAGGATGCTTTAGAAATCTTAAAGAAAACTAAGGTTGAGAAACTTCCGCTTGTAGATGCAAATGGAAATCTTACAGGACTTATTACAATTAAGGATATTGAAAAAGCTAAGGCTTATCCAAATGCTGCAAAAGATTCTAAGGGTAGACTTTTATGTGGAGCATCTGTTGGAATTACAGGGGATATGATGGAAAGAGTTAAGGCTTTATATGAAGCTGATGTTGATGTTGTTACTTTAGATACAGCTCATGGACATTCTATGGGTGTTATGAATGGAGTTAGAACAATCAAAGCTGCTTATCCTGATTTACAAGTTATAGCAGGAAATATTGCAACTGCAGAGGCTACTAGAGATTTAATAGAAGCTGGAGCAGATTGTGTTAAGGTTGGAATTGGTCCTGGGTCAATATGTACAACAAGAATAGTTGCAGGAGTGGGTGTTCCACAACTTACAGCTGTTATGGATTGTGCTGAAGAAGGTAAGAAATATGGAGTTCCAGTTATTGCTGATGGAGGACTTAAGTATTCAGGAGATATAGTTAAGGCTTTAGCAGCTGGAGCTACTGTTGCAATGATGGGTTCATTATTTGCAGGATGTGAGGAAGCACCAGGAGAGATGGAAATTTATCAAGGTAGAAGCTATAAGGTTTATAGAGGAATGGGTTCTCTAGGAGCTATGGCTAAGGGTTCAAGTGATAGATACTTCCAAAATGGAACAAAGAAATTTGTACCTGAAGGAGTAGAGGGAAGAATTGCATTTAAAGGTTCAGTTTCAGATACTATATTTCAATTAATAGGTGGAATTAGATCAGGAATGGGATATCTTGGAGCACCTACACTTGATAGATTATTTGAAACAGCTACATTTGTAATTCAAACATCAGCAGGATTTAGAGAAAGTCATCCTCATGATATTAATATTACAAAAGAAGCACCAAATTATAGTGTGAGTCAATAATCCTTGTTAATGATTTACAATTAAGTGTATAATTATTTTAATAAGAATTTTACAATAGAGAAGTTTAAATTTTAGTGAGCAAAGGGGTTTGAATATGAAAGATTTAGTTTTAATAGTTGACTTTGGTGGCCAATATGGTCAGCTTATAGCAAGAAGAGTAAGAGAATGTGGGGTTTATTGTGAAATAATTCCTTACACAAAAGGCGTAGAACAAATAAAAGCAAAAAATCCAAAGGGTATAATCTTTACTGGTGGACCAAATTCAGTTTATGGAGATAAGTCACCAAGTATTGATAAAGCTATATATGATCTTGGTATTCCTGTACTTGGGATTTGCTATGGTGAGCAACTTATGGCTCATACTTTAGGTGGAAAAGTTACAACTGCTCCAAGTGGAGAGCATGGTAAGACTGATGTAGAGCTTGATACAACATCTGTTTTATTTAAAGGGATTGATGCAAAGGAAACTTGTTTCATGACTCATGTAGATTATGTTGAAACTGCACCAGAAGGGTTTAGAGTTGTAGCTACTACAGCTAACTCACCTATGGCAGCTATTGAGAATGAAGATAAGAAATTATATGGAGTTCAGTTCCACCCAGAGGTTGAGCATACTCCATTTGGAAGACAACTTCTTTCAAACTTTGTACATGATATATGTGGTCTTGAGAGCACATGGACAATGGCTTCATTTGCAGAAACTAAAATTAAAGAAATTAAAGAACTTGTTGGAGATCAAAAACTTATCTGTGGTTTATCAGGTGGAGTGGATTCATCAGTAGCCGCTGTTATGATTCATAGAGCTGTTGGTAAACAACTTACTTGTATCTTTGTAGACCACGGTTTACTTAGAAAAGATGAAGGAGATCAAGTTGAGAAAATCTTTAGTGAGCAATTTGATATGAATCTTATCAGAGTTAATGCTAAGGATAGATTCCTTAGTAAGCTTGTTGGAGTATCTGACCCAGAAGAAAAGAGAAAGATTATTGGAGAAGAGTTTATTAGAGTATTTGAAGAAGAATCTAAAAAGCTTGGAGATATCAAATTCTTAGTTCAAGGTACAATTTACCCTGACGTAGTTGAGAGTGGAACAGAAACATCTGCTGTTATAAAAAGTCACCACAATGTTGGAGGACTTCCAGAAGATATGGAGTTCAAACTTATTGAGCCACTTAGAGAATTATTCAAGGATGAAGTTAGAGCAGTTGGGGAAGAACTTGGAATTCCACACAAATTAGTATGGAGACAGCCATTCCCAGGACCAGGACTTGGAATAAGAGTTCTTGGTGAAGTTACTGAAGAGAAACTTGAAATAGTTAGAGAAGCAGATGCTATATACAGAGAAGAAGTAGCAAATGCAGGACTTGATGAAACAATATGGCAGTACTTTGCAGTTTTACCTAATATCCAATCAGTTGGAGTTATGGGAGATGCAAGAACTTACTGTCACACAGTAGGACTTAGAGCAGTAAAATCAACAGATGGTATGACATCTAACTGGTTCCCAATGCCTTATGATGTTCTTGAGATTGTATCAAGAAGAATAGTCAATGAGGTTCCAGGAGTAAATAGAATAGTCTATGATGTAACATCTAAACCACCTGCTACAATAGAGTGGGAATA
>NZ_CAMQRY010000184.1 GCF_947036855.1 uncultured Clostridium sp. | reverse complement strand
TTATAATTGACGGTGGTAGTAATTTGATAAAATGTGTAAAATAGAATAAGTGATATAAAAATTTAATTAAAATCTAAGAGGATAAGATGAGTAATATAAAAGTAATTAATAATAAAACTAAACAAGAGTATATAGTGATGTATGTAAGAGGGGATAATGTAGTTTTATCAAGAAGTTGTAGTATGGGTTATGTTAATCTTACAAGAAAAGAACTTGAGGATAACTATACATTTGAAGAAAATTATGCAAAAGAAGATGATAAGGGTGGAAAGATAAAGTTTTCAAATATAAGTGATGATATAGATAAGTTATCTAAAAAGATATATAAATTATCAAAAGATTTAGAGGATTATAAGGCAACAGAAAGTCCAGATGTTATAAAGTGTAAGAAGCTTGAAAAACAATTAAAGCAGGTTTGTAATGATATGAATCATAAGGTTATGGAACTTGTAAATAAGTAAAAATATATTTAAAGGGTGAGTTTATGTCTAAGAATATAAGATTATCAGGTATAGCATATGAAAGTTTAGTTAATGGACCAGGAATTAGGAGAGTATTTTTTGCACAGGGATGCAGACATAATTGTGCAGGGTGCTTTAATCCAGAAACACATGATTTTAATGGTGGAGAACTTAAGGATATGAATTCCTTGATAGAAGATGTTAGAGAAAATCCATTACTTGATGGTATAACATTTTCAGGTGGTGATCCTATGGAGCAGGCAGAAATATTTATGATTATGGCAAAAGAGTTTAAGTCTATGGGACTAAATACTTGGTGTTATACAGGGTATAGACTTGAGGATATTTTAAGAGATGAAGTTAAGCTAGAATTTTTAAAGTATATAGATGTACTTGTAGATGGTAAATTTGAAGAAGATTTAAAAGCAGATAATTTAAAATATAAAGGTTCATTTAATCAAAGAATTATAGATATTAAAAAAACTTTTGAGAATGATTGTGTAACTTTAATTGAATAATTGTGTTTAAGAAAGCATTTTAGAATTATAGAAAAATTCTAAAATGCTTTTTTATATACCGAGTTATATAATCAAGTTTATAAAAATAAATTTTTTAAACAATGTTTGAAATTAGTCGATAAAAAGAGTTTTTTGTAGAAAACTATGATAAGGTAGAATTATATGGAAATTTGTTAATAGTTTTGAATAATTTAGAAGTTTAGCTAATTGCAGTAATATATTTTTTTAGAAGGTGATTTTTATGAGGGAAAAATTAATTTTAGAGAAGTTAAAAGAAGGAAGCCATATTACAATGACTGACTTTGTTAAATACTTAAAAGTAACAGATAGAACGGTAAGAAATGAGATTAAACTTATAAATAGTATTGGTGTGAAAAAAGGGTTTTCAATTTTGAACACAAGAGGTAAGGGATATTATTTAGAAATTTATAATGAAGATAACTTTAATAAATATTTAAATAGCCTAGAGGGATTTGATGATAGTGTAGATAAAAACCTTAGAGTTGATAGAATAGTTATGATTCTTATTACAAGTAGAGAATACAGGACTATAGATTCAATTGCTGAAGATTTGGGATATAGCAGAAGTACTATAATAAAAGACCTTGATGATGTTGAAATAAAGGTTAAAGAATTTGATTTAGTAGTAGAAAAGAGAAGTGGATTTGGGCTTAAAATAAAAGGTGAAGAACTTCTTATTAGAAAAGCTATGGCTAAATATATAGTTAATATAGATAATTTTTTTGAAAGTGAAGCTAATGTAGAGGATGAAAATTTATATAGAAAAGTCGAAGAGATTTTTATAAAGTCTATTATTGAGTTTGATATAAAAATTAGTAATCTTGCTATTGAAAATATTTTATATCATATCAAAACATTAATTTTAAGATTTAGAAGAGAGAACTTTTTAACAGTTGGAAATTCAGAATTATTAAAAGATGTTAAAAGTGATGTTTATGAGAAGATATCTATTAGGGTATGTAATGAGATTGCTAGAAGTTTAGATATAGAAGTTCCAACTATTGAGATAGATTATTTAACTACTCATATAGTTTTAAAATCAGAGTATTCTTCACTTGATGAGCATTTTAAAGTGAAACTTGAAGGTGAAGTTGATTTAATATTAGCAGAACTTGATGATTATTATTTAACTGAATTTACAAGTAATGTGGAGCTTAAAGGAAATCTAGTGATGCATGTATATTCTTTAATTAATAGAGTTAGAAATAATATTCAGCTTACGAATCCTCTTCTAGAAGAGGTTAATACAAGGTATCCGATAGTTGTTTCTATTGCAATATCATTTGTAGATAAGCTTTGTGAAAAGTATAAAATGGTTATATTAAAAGATGAAATTGGTTTTATAGCATTACATTTTGCAACTCATTTTGAAAAGATTAAAGAGAATAAACTTTCTGATATAAAAAGAATTGCAGTAATTTGTGCAACAGGTGGGGGAGTATCTTATCTTATTAAGCTTAAACTTGAGAGGATATTTAATAATTCTATTATAAAGAGTTTTTCAAATATTCATACAGATGAGATAACACCTGAGAAGTATGACTTAGTTTTAAAGGCAACTGATTGTAATAAAGAGTATAATATACCAACTATTTTTGTGAAAAACTTTCTTGATGATAATGAACTTGATAGTATTAAAAAACATTTAGAGCTTAATTATAAAAAGGAATTTACTTGTTCAAAAGAGTTTGAAGATATGATAGAATTTAAAATTTTACAAGGTGGAACTAAGGCTGATTATAAGAAGTTTTTAAGTGATGAGTGTAAGGTGCTTACTGAAAAAGGTTTTGTAAATTCAGATTTTGAAAGATTGGTTATTGAAAGAGAAGAAAAGCTTAGTACAGCCTATGTAAATGGAATAGCAGGTCCACATGCAATTGAAATGAATGCTAATAGAGATAGTATTAATGTATTTATTTTTAAAGAGCCAATTAATTGGGGGGAGAAGAAAGTACAGATAGTATTTCTTATTTCAATGGTTAAGGGAAGTCTTGATTTGCATAAAAAGATAAGTAAAATAATGCTTAAAATTATGGAGAAAGATAGACTTAGAAAAGAAATTTTAAATACTGAAAATAGAAAGCAGTTTTTAAATTTAATTAGAGAATTTTATTTATAAAGTTAATATAGAGATTAAAAAGAATTATCAGGCAGATTTAGATTATCTACTTGGTGATTCTTTTTTTAGTTTTATTAGTGTGGATATTTCCATTTGAAATGGAAATGGAAAAACCATCTATAGATTTCCGTTTCAAGTGGAATTTTTGAAACTGTATTTCCTTTTAGCTAGGTTATATAATTAAATCATCAGGAAGGGGCAAACAAGAAAAACCACCTGAAAAATTGAAAGCAATAAATTAAAATAGATAATAAAAAAATAGGGGGATATAGATTATGACAGAATTAGAAAAGAGTGCAATGGAAATAATTTGTGCATCAGGAGATTCAAGAGGAGCTTCATTTGCAGCATTAAGACTTGCTAGAAAGGGTCAGTTTGATGAGGCAAGAGCAAAGCTTAAAGAGTCAAAAGAAAAAGGTGATAAAGGACATAATGCTCAAAGCGCTTTAATAATGAAAGAAGCACAAGGAAATGGAGTTGAGTTAAATCTTTTAATGGTACATGCACAGGATCACTTAATGACATCATTATTAGCATTTGATTTAATAGAAGAAATGGTTGAAATGTTAGCAGAAAGAAATTAATTAAATTTTAAATATAAATGGGTAAAATAAAAAAAGTGAAATAGACCAGCTAATAATAGTCAAGTAATTTTGAAAGAATAAGTTTTAAGAAAA
>NZ_CAMQRY010000183.1 GCF_947036855.1 uncultured Clostridium sp. | reverse complement strand
ATTGTTATATTATCAGTTTGTCTATTAACACTAACATATCCACTATCTTCTAACTTATTTAATATTTCAGATTTAGGAATCGTAACAAATCCAACTTTTCCTGAGTCATAATGTAAAACTGATTTACCATCTTCATGCTTAACATTTAAAACAATCTTAGCTTGAGATGCTACTCCATGTAATTTAGCTGTTAAATATACATCTAAATGTTTATCACTTGGCTCTATTTTAACTCCTGTAATAATTTTCTTTGCTGTTGGTGATTTTGACACTGCATAAGCTGCCATACTTGATAAATCATTTGAAGTAAGTTCAACTTTTTTAGTTTCACCCTTTACATTATTTGAATTTAACTCTTGTTTCACCTGATTAAACTTTTGAGATACTGCCGTAACATTACTTTGACTAACACCTGACACCTGTGTAGTTGCTACACTTGGACTAAATGAAACTAAATAAATCCCAACAAGTATAGCTATGATTATAAGAATCGCTATGATGATTCCTATAATTACTTTTATTCCTTTTTTCATTTTAAAACATCTCCCTTATCTTTAGTATCATATTAATTTTTTAATATGTAATTATAAATATTTTACAGGATATTTATGGCAATGCAAAAACAACATTAATACACTTTAATGAAAATAAATTTTAGCCTTCAAGCAATTACTTGAGTAACAATCCTTCTAATTCATTAAAATCTATATTTTTCTATAAGTTCAAATTTATTTGTCTCATTTTTATCACTTAATAATATACTAAACATTATAACTATATTTAGCATAATCACTTTATGGATTTATTTTACAAATAATTATTGACTTTCTTACTTTAGCATAGTAAAGTGTTAACTAGATAGAGTTTTAATTATGAAATTATTAATTTTAGGGGGATATATAAATGAAATTCAAATTTAAACCAGCTATATTTTTAGGGCTTAGCATATTATTTATAGGTTCAATATTTACAGCATGTGGAACATCTGATAAATCTGTAGATGAAAAGACAGATAAAAGAACAATCACAATAGGACTTGATGATACTTTTGTACCAATGGGATTTAGAGATGAAAATGGTGACCTTACAGGATTTGATGTAGACCTTGCAACAGCAGTTCTTACAAATCTTGGATATGACTTTGAGTTCCAACCTATAAATTGGGATATGAAAGAAACTGAATTAAATAATAGCAATATAGATGCTATTTGGAATGGTTATACAAAAACACCTGAAAGAATGGAGAAAGTTGCTTTAACTGATGCCTATATGAATAATACACAGGCTATCATCACTTTAAATGATTCACCTATAAACTCAAAAGCAGATTTAAAAGATAAAGCTATTGCAACACAAACTGCTTCAAGCTCACTTGATGCTATAGAAAAAGATAAAGAAATTGCTACGGCAATAAAAGATGGTGAGCCTATCCTTTTTGATACTTTTAATGATGCATTTATGGATTTAGAGGCTGGTAGAGTTGATGCTGTTATAGCTGATGAAATTCTTGCTAGATATTATATAGCTCAAAGAGATTCTTCTAAATATAAAATACTAGATGATAATCTTGCAAATGAAGAATATTGTGTTGGGGTTAGAAAAGATGATACACAATTTCTTAAAGAACTTAATTCTGAATTTGCTAAAATGAAAGAATCTGGTGAGTTTGATGAAATAAAGGATAAATGGTTCAAATAAATAATAATTTAAGGGAGTTTTAATTATGGATTATGTAGGTTCACTGTTACCACAAATGCTCGAAGGTCTTGTAGTTACATTAAAAGTATTCTTTGTAACATTATTATTTTCCGTACCACTTGGTATGGGAGTTGCACTTTGTAGAATATCACATATCAAAATAATAAAATCAATCAGTGGAATCTATGTATGGGTAATGAGAGGAACTCCTCTACTTCTTCAACTTGTAGTCATATTTTTTGGTCTACCTTTAGTTGATATTAATCTTGATAGATTTCCCGCTGCTATACTTGCCTTTGTCCTAAATTACGCTGCTTACTTTGGCGAAATATTTAGAGCTGGTATACTTGATGTTGATAATGGTCAAATAGAAGCTAGTGAAATCCTTGGATTTTCTAAAGCACATACACTTATAAGAATTGTAATGCCTCAAATGATTAAGAAAGTTTTCCCTGCAATTGCAAATGAAGTTATAACTCTTGTAAAAGATACTTCACTTGTTTATGTAGTTGGACTTGGAGAACTTCTTCGTGCTGGTAAAATAGCTAGTAATAGAGATGCATCACTTGCACCATTATTCTTAGTTGGGGCTATTTATCTTATTGTCATTGCAATACTTACATTAGTTTTCAATAAACTTGAAGAAAAATATTCTTATTATAATTAGGAGGTGTTTTTATGTTGGAAATACGAAATTTAAATAAATCATTTAAAAATGTTACTGCTTTAAAAGATATAAATATTAATATAGCTAAAGGTGATATTTTAAGTATCATTGGTGAATCTGGCGCTGGTAAAACAACTCTACTTCGTTCATTAACTGGTCTTGAAAAGTGTAATTCTGGAACTATAAAAATTGAAGATACTTACCTTTTGAAAAATAATAAATACTGTTCTTCAAAAGAACTTTTAACTATTAGAAAAAAAATTGGACTAGTCTTTCAAGGCTTTAATTTATTTCCTCATATGACTGTCCTTGAAAATATAATAGAATCACCAATACATGTCCATAAAATAAAAAAAGATGAAGCAATTGCAGATGCTAAAAAACTTCTTTTAAAACTTGGAATTTCAGAAAAAGAAAATTCTTATCCTTTTGAACTATCAGGTGGGCAAAAACAAAGAGTTGCTATTGCAAGAGCTTTAATTCTAAATCCATCATATATTTGCTTTGATGAACCTACTTCAGCACTTGATCCTAAAACTACTTTAGAAGTTGCAAATATTATAAAAAGCTTATCTAGTGACATTGGTGTGATTATAATAACTCATGATATGGATTTTGCAAAACTTATCTCTAGTAGAATTGTTGAACTTGCTGATGGTAAAATAATTTCTGATACATCATCAAATAACTATTGGTGTCAAAAAGCTAATTAATAAAAAGAGGTGATTTTAGTTCAATACTAAAATCACCTCTTTTCTTATATATACTATTTTCATTTTATTCTTTTAACTTAAGTCATCTGTTTTATCTACTATATCATTAATTGCTTCATCTGTTTCAGATTCTTTAGTTTTTTGAACTTCTTGAACTTCTTCTATTTTCTCCGCTTCTTGCTTTTCAAATCTATTTCGCACTTCTACATCTGATAATATTTTTAGTTTATTAAGCTTCATAACTGAAATAATACAGTTTATAAAACCAATTACTGGTACAAGTAGATACCAAATTTCTACATCATTAATAGCTAGTCCTATTATTACAAGCAGTAATGCAAGTGTTGATGTTATTGCATAAATTACTATAGTTTTAAAATTCTTAAACCTTTCTTTAGCAGAATCCCTTTCTAAAAGAATAATCATCTCTGATATAAAAATAGATGCATCATCATTGTTTTTAAGTGATTCTATCATCCCATCTATCTTAACATCACTATTATTATTAACCTTTTGTATAAGCTTACCTATCTTTGGCAAATTTTTAGGATTTATATGTTTATTCTTATCAAGTAAATCTTTTGACTGAAAATAGAATTTTTTAAGTTCTAACAAATCATTATTTTTCTCCATCTTTTCTACTCCCCTACATTCTATAATGTTTTATCTTTAGTTTATATTCATACTTATTTACCTTTCTATTATAAGGGGTAACATATATTTCTGTATATCAACTTTAGTAATTT
>NZ_CAMQRY010000182.1 GCF_947036855.1 uncultured Clostridium sp. | reverse complement strand
CTACTCACAGATGTGTAACAGGTTCATTTTCAGATAAAAAAAATGCTGATGATAGAATTAAACTTTTAAAATCAAAAGGCTTTGATAGTTTTGTATTGATAGCATAATATTAAAATCACCATTAAAAAACATTTTAATGGTGATTTTTTTAGTTAGTTAACATGTTAATTAGGATATCTAAAGTACCTTTATTTTTATGTAAAGCATCTACATAATCAGCTACATGTGTTTTAAAGTATTTTATACCTTCGTCTGTAATTCTATACATTTTTTTACTTCTTTTGTTTATGAAATCATCACCGATCCACTTACTTACGACAAGTCCATTTTCTTCCATTGTATATAATGTATCATATACTGTGCTTGAAGATATTGGGAATGGTAGTGGAGCTTTTGAAAATTCTAACTTAAAAGTTTCTAAAACTTTATTTCCAAAGATTTCTTCACCTTTTGATAATTCTTTTAATATATAAAATGTATAAAGTTGTTTTGTATTTACTGTATTTCTTGGAGCAATCATTCTAGTTCTTGAACTCATATAAATCACCTCTTCTTTTAATTATACATATTAAATAAATTAGAGTAAATAATTTATTTTTAATTACACTTGCATAAAATATAGTATTTAATTAGAATTAACATATTAAATAGATTATTTGGAGGATTACAATATGAGTGAAAGATTACAAAAGTATATGGCTAGGTGTGGAGTTGCATCTAGAAGAAAATGTGAAGAGTTAATATCATACGGATATGTTACTGTGAATGGAGAAGTTACAACAGAGCTTGGAACTAAAGTTGAAGTAGGCGTAGATGTTGTTGAGTATAGAGGAAATGAAATATCACTTGAAGAAAAAAAAGTATATATAATGTTAAATAAACCTGAAGGTTACATAACTACTAATAGTGATGAAAAAGGTAGAGTAACAATACTTGATATAGTTAAAGTTGATGAGAGAATATATCCTATTGGAAGACTTGACTGTGAAACATCAGGATTATTACTTTTAACTAATGATGGAGATTTATACAATAAAGTTATACACCCTAGAAAAAATATAAACAAAACATATGAAGCTAAAGTAAGTGGAGCATTTACTGAAGGTGAAATGGAGATGTTTAGAGGTGGTATTGATATTGGTGGATATATTACATCAGATGCAGAGATAGAGCTTATAGAACAAAATTCTACAACTTGCCAAGTAGAGATTAAAATACATGAAGGTAAAAATAGACAAGTTAGAAAAATGTGTGATGTATTTAATCATAATATTATGAAACTAAAAAGAGTAGCTGTTGGTGAATTAAGTCTTGGTGATCTTCAAAAAGGTGAGTGGAGATATTTAGAGCAATCAGAGGTTGATTATTTAAACAGTTTATAATATTTAAGAAGAGGTGTACCATGAGTGTATTTAACTATATAAATAGTTTTAATAATATAATACATAACATAATAGAAAACAATAAAATTGGGGAAAATAGAGTTGCAATAGATGCAACTCTTGGTAATGGATATGATACTGATCTTTTAAAGGAAAAGTTTGAAAAAGTATATAGTTTTGATATACAAAAACAAGCAACAGAGGCTTACTCTAAAAATAATTATACTAATGTAGAAGTTATATTAGATAGTCATGCAAGTTTTGATACTTATATAAAGGAAAAGGTTGATTGTATTGTTTATAACCTAGGATATCTTCCAGGTGCAGATAAGGATATAACAACACTTGTTGAAAGTACAATTATAAGTATAAAAGCAGGACTTGAGCTTTTAGAAACTAATGGTCTTATGTTTATAGCTATGTACCCTGGACACAGTGAAGGTTCAAAAGAGCAAGATGAAATATTAAAACTTGCAAAAACTCTAAATACTAAGCATTATGGAGTACTATACCAAGAGTTCATAAATCGTCCTAATAATCCCCCTTGCTTACTTGTAATAGAGCGAAAGTAAGTCTTGAATCATTAAAGCTAAAGTGATAGAATTGAACTTATGTAATTCAGTTTTGTTTAAGGAAGGAAATTTTTATGGAAAATAGTCAAGATTTAATGAAGGTTATACAAACTAAGTTTCCAAAACTTAGTAAAGGTCAAAAACTTATAGCAGAATATATTCTTACCAATTATGATAAAGCAGCATTTATGACGGCTGCCAAACTTGGTATTAGTGTAGGAGTTAGTGAATCAACAGTTGTTAGATTTGCTATAGAGCTTGGGTTTACTGGATATCCAAAACTTCAAAAGTCATTACAAGAACTTATAAAAAATAAACTTACAACAGTACAAAGATTAGAACTTTCTAGTGATTTTATAAGAGAAGAAAATCCGCTAAAGGGAGTTTTAAAAGCAGATATAGAAAATATAAGAGCAACACTTGAAAAAATAAATCATAGTGATTTTGAACAAATTGTTGATGATATATTTAGAGCTAAAAGAATTTATATTGTAGGACTTAGAAGTTCTATGGCTCTAGCAGAGTTTTTAGGTTTCTATTTAGGTCTTATACTTGATAATGTAAAAGTTGTATCAAGTGGTATGAGTGATATATTTGAGCAGATGATAAATATTGGAGAAGGTGATGTTGTAATAGGAATAGGATTCCCAAGATATGCAACAAAAACTATTGATGCCTTAGCTTTTGCAAAAAGCAGAAATGCTAAAGCAATAGCTATAACAGATAGTTTAATATCTCCACTTGCAACAAATGCAGATTGTACACTTATAGCTCAAAGTAATATGGCTTCATTTGTAGATTCTTTAGTTGCACCACTTAGCATAATAAATGCTTTGGTAATTTCAATTGGTATGAGAGAAAAAGAAAAAATAACTCGTACATTTGAAGACTTAGAAGGAATTTGGAAAGATTATAATGTTTATACTTATAATCGAAATAATATAGAGTATTAACTTTTAAAAATGATGTAAGCTGTTTATATTTTTATAGACAGCTTTAAATTTTGTTAAAAATAAAAAATAAACATAATATAAAGTAATTTATATTGATGATAGGAGATATAAAATGGCTAAAGTAATAGTAATTGGAGCAGGTCCTGCTGGAATGATGTCAGCAATTAGAGCTGCTGAAAATAACCATAGCGTTATTTTACTAGATGGTAATGAAAAGATAGGTAAAAAATTATTTATAACAGGTAAGGGTCGTTGTAATGTAACAAACTCAAAAGATATAAGTGAATTTTTTGATTATATTTATGGAAATCCAAATTTTTTATATAGTGCACTTTACACATATGATAATACAAAGGTAGTTGAATTTTTTGAAAATCAAGGAATAAAGCTAAAAAGTGAACGTGGAGGCAGAATGTTTCCAGAAAGCGACAGATCATCTGACATAATTCTTGGATTTAATAAAAAGTTAAAAGAACTTGGTGTTAATGTTATGTTAAAATCAAAGGTAGCAGGGCTACAAATATCAGATGATAATTACATAGAAAAAGTTATACTCCACGGTGGTAGAGAAGTTAAGGGAGATCACTTTATAGTTTGTACAGGTGGTAAGTCATATCCAAGAACTGGATCAACAGGTGAATTGCATGAAATTTTAAAAGATGCAGGTCATACAGTTACTCCAATGAAACCATCACTTGTGCCAATAGAATTAAATTCAGATAAAATTGCATCACTGCTTGGACTAAGTCTAAAAAATGTATCTTTAAAAGTCATTGATACAACAGGAGAAAAAAATAAACAAGTTTATGAAAAGCAAGGGGAACTTAAATTCACTATATATGGAATAACAGGCCCTTTAACACTTAGAGGAAGTAGATATATAAAAGATGAACATACTTATAAAATATCTATAGATTTAAAACCATCACTTGATATAAAAACTTTAGATGCTAGAG
>NZ_CAMQRY010000181.1 GCF_947036855.1 uncultured Clostridium sp. | reverse complement strand
AGCTTGATGAAACATCTGTTAAGGGAGCACCTTTAAATATAGCAGTTATGAGTGGGAAACCTATAAAATTTATAACAACAGGTCAAAATGTTCCAAATGATATAGCAACACCTGTAAAAGAAAATATTATTTTAGATATTCTAGGAGAAAAAGTTTTATGTTAGATCAAGCAGCAACACTTAGAAGTTTAGTAAAAGCAAAGACAATTTCAAATGAAAAACAAAGAGTTGCTAAGGTTATAACAATAACATCTGGTAAAGGTGGAGTTGGAAAAAGCAATATAGTTGTAAATTTAGGACTTACACTTCAAAAAATGGGTAAAAAAGTATTAATATTTGATGCAGATATAGGTATGGGAAATGATGATATTATTTTAGGGGTTTATCCTAAATATAATATATATGATGTTGTACTTGGAAAAGTAACTATAAAAGAAGCAATTGTAGAAGGAGCACTTGGGATATCATTATTATCAGGTGGAAGTGGTTTAAATAAAATAGATGAGTTTTCAGAAATTCAAAGAGAACGATTTATTAGTGGAATTACAAGTCTTGATAGTTATGATTATATTCTTATGGATACAGGTGCAGGAGTAAGTAGAACAGTTCTTGGATTTATAGCAGCGAGTGATGAGGTTTTTTTAGTTACAACACCAGAGCCAACTTCGCTTACAGATGCATATAGTCTTATAAAAGCTGTAAAACATTTTAATTTAAAGAGTAAAGCAAGAGTAATAATAAATAGAAGTTATACAGAAAAAGAGGCAGTTGAAACTTATAATAAATTTAAAAATGTAGCAAGTAAGTTCATTTCATTTGAACTTGAATATCTAGGTTATATATATGATGATAAAAAACTTGTACAAGCAGTTAGAAAACAACAGGCAGTGGTTGTTAGTTCGCCAAATTCAGATACTGCAAAGTGTTTAATTAAAATAGCAAATACAATGGTAAATGAGAAAAATGATGGTGAGAAAATAAAGGGGGCGGATGGCTTTTTCAAAAAGTTATTTGATTTATTTTCATAATAGGGGGATTTATAAGTGAAAAAATTAAAGCTAGAAATTAATGATAGGGTTGAGGTTAGGGTTGATGAAACAAATTATAAAAGTAGAATACAAAGTCTTACAACAGATGCAATATTTATAGATATACCGCTTTTAAATAATGAGTATCTTATGTTTAATACTGGTGATGAGATAAAGGTTATAACTTATGGTAAAGAAGCAACTGTTTATGAACTTAGCTGTACTGTTGAGGGTAGAAGTATAGATGGTAATATAAGACTTTACAAACTTAGTAAACCACATAAAATAAAGAAAATACAAAGGCGTGGGCATGTAAGAGTTCAAATTACACGAATTATTAAATGTCTGAAAAAAGACAGTGTATATGAAGCTATATTACTTGATTTAAGTGGTGGGGGAATGAGAATAAAGACATCTAAAGATTTAGTGTTAGGTGATGAAATTGTTGCAATAATACTTTATGAAGAAGAAGAGCTTAGAGTAATTGGGAAAGTTGTAAGAATTATAGATTCGGATGATAGAAAATTTAATACTATAGGGGTTGAGTTTATTAATATTACTGAGTCAGAAAGAGATACAGTAGTAAAGATAGTTTTCAAAATTATGGCAAAAAATAGAAAACTTATGTAGGGGGATTTAAGATGATTGCACAGGGTGAAGAGAATAAGGTTATTGTTGAAAAATATATTCCGCTTGTAAAACATATAGCAGGTAAAGTTATACTTGGAAAATCTAAATATATAGATTATGAAGATTTAGTTGGTTATGGAATGCTTGGACTTATGGATGCTTATAAAAAATTCAAACCAGAAAAAGGTATGAAATTTTCAACTTATGCATCTATTAGAATTAAGGGGTCAATGATTGATGAGATGAGAAGAAGTAGTCCAATTTCAAAAGGGGCTATGGATAAACTTAATAAATATAATAAGGCTATGGATATGCTACAAGGAACATTGCTAAGAGAACCTAAAACTTCAGAAATAGCGAAAGAGCTTGGAATAAGTGATAAAGATGTATCAGAGATAGAAAGATATATAAATTATATATCTATGGTATCACTTGATAGTATGATTTATTCAGATGATGATTTTTCTATAACTCATATCTTAGCAGATGAAACAAGTCCTAGACCAGACGTTATAGTTGAGGGTAATGAAGAAGTTAATATTCTTGCAAAGTGTATAGATAAATTAAATGAAAAAGATAGAATAGTTTTAAATTTTTATTATTTTGAGGAACTAACTTTAAAGGGAATTGGTCAAATTTTAAAAGTTTCAGAATCAAGAGTATGTCAATTACATGCAAGAGCAATTATTAATATAAGAAAAATTATGAAAGATGAAAAATATATATAAGTGGGTAAAGAAATATGGGGATATTTTTAATTTTAGTTTTAATAGGAATAGTTATAATATTTATAGGTATAAAAACAGGGGCTAAAGAAAATAATGATAATAATTTTGCTAAGGTATTAGAAAAAAAATCTAGCAATATTAGTGATGAAAAGTTAGAGATTATTAGACTTAGAAAAGATATGAGTGAAACTGTTTTAGAACTTCAACAGGATATAGAAAGTTTAAGGGCTGAAGTTGAGTATTTAAGATATAAGGAAATTGAAAAAGAAAGAACAGAGATTAAAACTACTGAAAAAAAGACTAGTAATAATAATATAGATGTTATTGTTGATGATAAACTTATTGCTAGTATTAAACAAAATAAAGAAGCGGACGATAATAGAAATAATATAAAAGTTGAACTTGTTAAGTCATTAATAGATGACGGATTATCTGATGATGAAATTTGCAGAGAGTTACACATTGGAAAGGGGGAGTTACTATTAATAAAAGGATTATACAATTAGGAAAAAAGACTATAGCTTCTTTATTTGATAAAAAAGTTTTAATTGGAATAGGGATTGGATTAATAGTAGGTTCTTCAAGTATATTTTTTAGTGAGTATAGTGCAGAACTATCTAAGAGTAGTATTGAAAAAAATGCAAAAAATTATGGAATGCATTATGAAGATGAGTGTAAAGTTTTCTTTAGTAAGGATGTGGAGTAATGATAAGAAGTTTATATACTGCAGTTTCGGGGATGGTAAGTCTAGAAGCACAGCAAACTGCTATAACAAGTAATTTAGCTAATATTAATACAAAAGGTTATAAAACAGAAGAGGTTAATTTGAAATCATTTGAAGAAGTTATGCTTCAAAATAAAGATAATAAAAATGGTGAAAAAAGAGATATTGGTGGTATAAGCCTTGGAGTTGCTATTGATGGAACTTATGTAAGAGGGAAACAAGGGATTTTTAATATTACAGATAATACTACAGACTTTGCTATTGATGGGGAAGGATATTTTGTAGTAAATAGAAATGGTGAAGATTTTTATACTAGAGATGGTAAGTTTAGAGCATCTACAAATGGATATTTAATTAATGGTAGTGGTGATAGTGTTATGGGAGAAAATATTCAAACAGGACAACTTGAACCTATATATGTTGGAACTGATAATTTTGTTATGAATAGTAATAATGAATTGAGTGTAAATGGAGAAAATGCAACGTATAAATTAGCAACTGCAACGTTTGAAGAACCAGTAATAAAATATGGAGATGGTCTATATAAAGGTGAAGATCCAGATTTGGATGCAAAGGTTTATATAGCACAGGGAACACTTGAAGATTCTAATGTTAATTTAGTTAATGAAATGGCGAATATGCTAAGTGTTATGAGAGCTTTTGAGAGTAATCAAAAAGTTATTCAAACGATTGATGAAAGTCTTGGTAAAGCAGCAAGTGAAATAGGTTCAGTTAGATAATTAATATAAAGTGAGG
>NZ_CAMQRY010000180.1 GCF_947036855.1 uncultured Clostridium sp. | reverse complement strand
AATTTTTAAATAGTAAAATCTATTTATAATTATTTTTTTATAGCAAAAAACTAGAAAGATTTCTCTTCCTAGTTTTATCTATATTATATATATTATCTTTTAAATTACTTAATATCTACATCTGCTGTATAATCAACATTATCAAAACCAAATCCAAATAATTTGAAGAAATCATTTCTAAATCCTTCAACATCAGTTATATCAAAGACATTTTCTGAATTTATAAGAGGCCAAACATCTAAAATTTCTTTTTGAACATCTTCTCTCATCTCTAAATCATCAAGTCTTATTCTACCTTCTTTATCAAAATTAAGTTCTTTATCTCCATAAAGTTGCTCAAACAATCTATATATTTGCTCAATACAACCCTCATGTATATTTTTTTCTTTCATAACTTTATATAAAAGAGATACATAAAGAGAGATTACAGGAATAGCAGAACTTGCCTGTGTTACAAGCGCTTTATTAACTGAAACATATGCTTTTCCACCAATTTCTTTTATTATAGCATCAATCTTTGGAGCTGTAACATCTAAATCAGATTTAGCTGCTCCTATTGTTCCATTTTTATAGATAGGTGCTGTTATTTTAGGTCCTAGATAGCTATAAGCAACTGTTTTAACTCCATTTGATAAAAGATTCTCTTCTTTTAAAGCTTCCATCCATAAAAGCCAACCTTCTCCACCCATAACCTTGATTGTTCCTTCAACCTCTTCAGCCGTTGCTGGTTCAATAGTTACATCAAAAATTCTTCCTGTGTGGAAATCTATAGTTTTACTTGTAAAAGCTTCACTAATTGGTTTTAAGCTTGAACTTGCAACTTCTCCATTTGGCATAACTCTTTTTGGTGCTGCAAGTGAGTATATAACTAAATCTACAGTTCCCATTTGCTCTTTTATATTTTTCATAGCTTCTGCTTTAATTTCAGCTGAAAAAGCATCACCATTCATTTTTATATACTTTAAATTTTTATTTTCAAAAGTATTTTTAACACCTTCAGTATTATACCAACCTGCTGAACCAGTTCTCTTTTCTGTTGATGGTCTTTCAAAACTTAATGCTAAAACATTAGCATTACATGAAAGTCCTGAAACTATTGTAGTAGCAAGACCATATCCTGCTCCCGCTCCAATTACTAAAACATTCTTTATATCATTAAGTTTTTTCTTACTTTCTACATATTCTACCTGTCTTTTAACATTTTCTCTACATCCAACTGGGTGTGATGTAGTACATATGAATCCTCTAAATTTAGGCTCTACTATCATTTTATCTCTCCTCAAAGTAAATTTAAAATCAAATATTTTGACTTTCAAACAATATATACAATATATCATATTTCTATTTTACTGTCATCTTTAACCTCTAATGGTATTATTCTAAAATTTCAAACAATTTACTTATCTTATGAGTTTAATATTCCTTCTTTTAACTCTTCCATAAGTTCCTTAACAGGAACTATTTTATTAACTCTATGAGCATTACTTCCACAGAATATAAGTCCTTCTGAAATTTTTCCATTTACAGAGTTTATAAGTGCATCACTTATACAATAAGGTGTATCTTTAGGATTACAAGGTAATAAACAGTTATAACATTTCTTAACTGCAATGTTACCAAGCCCCTCTGATTTATCTATAAATTCATTTCTTATTCCTCTACCAGGCATTCCTACTGGACTTTTTACAAGTCTAATATCATCCTCTGTACTATTTAAATAAGCAGCTTTAAATTCATCACTAGCATCACACTCATCTGTTCCAACAAATCTTGTTCCCATTTGAACTCCACTTGCTCCAAGTTTTAAGAATTTTGCTATATCTTCTCCTGTAAAAACTCCACCTGCTGCTATAACAGGAATCTCTTTATTATATTTTTCTTCATACTTCTTAACTTCTTCTATAATTCCAACTATTTCAGTTTCAAGACAATCAATAGAAGTTTCTATTTCTTCTTTTTTAAATCCTAGATGTCCACCAGCTTTTGGCCCTTCAACAACCACCATATCTGGTGCCACTCCACTATGTCTATCCCACATCTTTAAAATAACTCTTGCTCCTTTAATAGATGAAACTATTGGTGCAAGTTTAATATTATACTCTTTAGCTATATTAGGTAATTCCTTTGGAAGTCCTGCTCCTGAAATTATAAGGTCAGCTCCACCTTCTATTGCTGCCATAACAAATTTACTGTAATTAGTCATTGCAACCATTATATTAACCCCGATAATTCCACCATTAGAATTTTCTTTAGCTATTTTAATATGCTTCTTTAAAGCTCTTATATTAGCTTTAAAATTACTTTTTTCAAAGTCTAATTCTTTATATCCTGGCTGTGCAGCTGAGATTACTCCAATCCCTCCACACTTTGCAACTGCCCCTGCAAGTCTTGAAAGTGAAACTCCAACTCCCATTCCGCCTTGTATTATTGGTAACTTGGCAACTAAATTGCCTATCTTAAGTGGTTTTATATCCATACTATTACTTCCCTTCATTTTAAAATCAAATATTTTGATAGTCAAAACATTAATACTATTATAAAGTTAATTTTCTTCAATTACAATATTTTTCTATTATTTATTTTTTCCAATATTTTTTATTTTAATCATTCTTTCTAAATTAATATCAAGCCAATAAAAAAAGAACCTACAAAATAATATTTTTATCAAATACTCTCTGTAAGTTCTATCTTTATTAATTTTATTATTTTGCCACATTGTACTTTGCATTTGTTCTTTTAGCTATCTTTGGAAGTATTAGTCCAAGTCCTATTAAAATAAATGGTGTTGCAAAGTTTGTTATAGTAAGTATCCACCAGTGCTTAGTAAACATTTCACCTTCTTTTGGGAACATTCCCATAAGACAAGCAAATGCTGTAAATGCAAAGCACCATATACCAAACCCTCTAGCTATTTTTCTATTCTTAATAAACTTATATTCTGAATTAAATTTATGAGCAACTTTTGTTAGTGCAATATATGCAAGGAATACCCATAAGTATCTAAGTGGCATAACTGCTGCATTTAAATCTAGTAACCAGTTGTAAAGTGAGTTTGTATCTCCCATTCCAAGTGCTGGAACTATTATAAGTATTGAAACTAAAACTGCTGTCATTTTATATCCATTGATTGGTGCACCATTCTTGTTAACTTTTGTTAATGCTCTTGGTACATATCTATCATCTGTATCTGCAAGTAAAACTTTTAGCGGAGCATCTATTGAGAATAGTAAGGCTGAAACCTGTGCTAAGAAGTTTGCTATTGAATAAAATACAAGTAATGTATTTCCTATTCCATAGTAATGACCAAGCTTTTGGAATGCATAATACGCTCCATTCATCTTAAGGTCAGGTGGAATATTATTTGCATTAAACATCATTCCCATTGCAAACGAACCAAGAAAAGCTGTTACTGCAACCATTGCTGCAAGTGCAATCATCCCTTTTGCAAATCCTTTTTTCTTATCCTTCATATTACTTACATAAGGAGACATCTTCTCTGCTCCCCCTACTGCAAAAACAAGCATTGCTATAGTTGTAAAGTATTTAAAGTCGAATGTTGGAATAAATGATTTTAATGTTATATCCTGTGTTGCACTATGAACTCCTGTTATAGCTGGAGCTGCAAGCATTAACAATATGTAAAGTATAGACATTACAAACATTGAAATACCAGCAATTGATCCGATAGCTTTAAGAGAAGTCATTCCTTTTGATGCAACCCATATAAAGATAAAGAATATTATAAGTACTATTCCTTGTACGATTAAAGGATTCATATGATCTATAAGTTCACCATTTTGGAAAGTTGCCCATCCAAGTGATATTAAAATACCTTGTGGTTTTTGTGCAAGATATGGAATATGTACAACCCAATATGTCCAACCTGCTAAATATGCAAGTGTTGGTCCCATAGTTAGCCCAATCCATGAACTTACTCCACCTTTTCC
>NZ_CAMQRY010000179.1 GCF_947036855.1 uncultured Clostridium sp. | reverse complement strand
CATGTTATGCATCAGGTCCAGAAGCAATGCTTGGTGGTGGAATAATAACATTCCTTGGATGGTTATTATACGGATTACAAGCTAATAGATTTGTAGGTAAAGATTCACAAGATGAAGGTTTATATACAGATAAAGTTAAAAAATAATATTTTATAAGGGCTAGTGAAAACTAGCTCTTTTTTATATTAATTTGAAAGAAGAGTTTTAATATTATCTCGTGTATTTAAATATAAGGAAAATAGAAAGTTTAACTTTTAAAAA
This sequence comes from uncultured Clostridium sp., assembly GCF_947036855.1. GTDB lineage: Bacteria > Bacillota > Clostridia > Clostridiales > Clostridiaceae > Sarcina. Next base: position 3,730 of record NZ_CAMQRY010000179.1, on the reverse strand, counting down.
TTGTTAAAACTAGGTATATAAGGGCTCGGTTTGAAATTGTTAAAATATTATGATATTATGTTATCCTATAGGTGAATGCCTATATGTTCTTTGTTTAAGGTAATTATTATATAACTTATATTTGGGTAAAATATATTTGAGTCTATAATATAGGATGGAATTCAACTTACAAAGAAATACGAAAACAGATGATGAATTATTCTTTAGAGTAAAAGAATAATATCTTTAGGAGGAATTTTAAAATGAGTATACCAAATTGTCCAAAATGTAAGTCAGAATATGTTTATGAAGATGGAAGTTTATTAGTTTGCCCTGAATGTGCACATGAGTGGGCTGCTGGAGAAGTTATTGTTGATGAGTTTGCTTTAATTGTTAAAGATTCAAACGGAAACTTACTTCAAGATGGAGATTCAGTTACAGTAATAAAAGACCTTAAAGTTAAAGGAGCTACATCAGCTCTTAAAAAAGGTACAAAAGTTAAAAGTATAAGACTTGTTGAAGGGGATCATAACATTGATTGTAAAATTGATGGTTTTGGTGCTATGAGTCTTAAATCAGAGTTTGTTAAAAAATTATAATTAGTTTTTTGAAAGAATTGGGTTTCCAATTCTTTTTTTTACTTTAAAATAGAGATGAAATATAGCATTTTATAACTACGTAATGTAAAATAGAATAATAGAAATTACGAAAGCAAAGAGGTAGGATACATATGAATCAATATGCGATTTTAGCAAATCCAGGACATAATAGAATTTATTTTGATACAGCAATGAGTATTGCTTGTTCAGAACTTCAAGCAATTACTTTAGCTTATGATATAGAGCTTATGGAGGTTGGAGAAAAAGAGATTGGACTTCCAGCTTGTATTTGTTTTAAAACAAGTGAGCCATTAACAGAAGAAGTTTTAAAAGCAATTGGAACATCTTCAATTTACTATGCTTTATTTGAGATTGTAGATGGTGGATTACTTAGAACAGTAGCACCAAAAGATTTTAAAACTTTCCCAGAGAGCATGACACAAATTTTAAGATATACAGGGAAAACAAATGAGCAATTTACAAGACTTATGGTTAATTTAGCTATTAGTGCTTGTAAAACTAAAACACCAGTTCTTAGACTACTTGATCCTATGTGTGGTAAAGGTACTACATTATATGAAGGATTAATTAGAGGACTTGATGTTAGTGGTATAGAGATTGATGAAAAATGGGTACATGAAATTGAAACTTTCATTGTTAGATTTATGAAAACAGGAAAGTATAAGCATAGAATACAAACTGCTAAAATACCAGGACCAAATGGTAAGAAGATGGCAGATAGTTTTACTTTAACAGCTGCTACTGAAAAAGAAGATTTCCTTGCAGGAGATTTTCAAACTATGCAGTTATATTCAGCTGATACAAGAAAAGCTGAATTACTATTAAAGAAAAAATCAGTTGATATTATAGTTTCAGACCTTCCATATGGAGTTCAGCATGGAGCTAAAGCAGGTAGTGTTAAAGAGAGAAGTCCTTTATGGATTTTACAAGCAGCATTACCAGGGTGGCATAGTGCATTAAAAACTAAAGGATCAATAGTTCTTGCATTTAATGAATTTACTATGAGAAGAGAAGAGCTTGCAGCCCTTATGGAGGAAAAAGGTTTTACAGTTTTAGATGATGAACCTTATATAAATTACCTACATAGAGTTGACCAATCTATAAATAGAAATATAATAGTTGCAGTTAAAGCTTAATATAAACTAAGTGAAGCTACCATTTAATTTAAAGGGTAGCTTCACTTTATAGTTTAGTAGAAATTATAGTAAATTATTAGATTACTATCTTAGTGTGCTATTAATTATGTCATCAAGTTTCATAATAATTTTTATAACTTCTTCACTAGTAATTTGCATTTTAAGTAATTTATTTCTAAAGTCTTTTCTAAATTTAGGATATGCAACAGGTGTAGTTAAAGTTGTTCCATCTTCTTTAATTAATTGAACTTTAGGCATTGGTGTACTTGGTGTAATAATAACTGATTCACCAGTGCTTAGTTTTACATTATAGTTTTTTTTATTTCTGTTTGATTCTGCCATATTTTCTCCTTCAATAGATAAAAATACCTAGTTAATGTTTTATTTATAGTTTAAATTATATCTCTTAGTATAATATCATTTTAAAGCAAATTTATCTATTTTAGAAGTATTTATGACTATGTATAGATAGTATTTGGTTGAAGGATAAATAATTTAAATATAATAAAATTACAGAAAAAAGCTACAGATAATTTTTTAGTAATTATCTGTAGCTTTTTTTTAATATGCTTTTCCAATGAATCATATAGGGATCGATTTATTACAAAAACATACATAAAAGTTAAATAAAAAAATTAATATATAAAGCATCTACATAATAAGATTAATCTAAACTTTTATAAATAGATGTTAGCTAAGTGCTTTCATCTATTATTTATATTATCATTTGAAGTATATTTTGTAAAAAGTGATTTTTTTGAAATTTTTAATATTGAAAAGGTAATCTTATATTGAAATTCAAGTGAAGGATAAGAAATTTTATTTTTAAGGTGAAAAAACAGGGGGTTTAGTGTTTTTAAAGTAAATATTACACGAATTGTTTTAATACTTCCGATAGTAGTAAAGGGCGAGAGTTTTTAGAAAAATATAATTAATGATGTATAATATAATTAATGAAAAGATTATTTTAAGATAAGAGAGGTTTTTAAAATGGATTTAGTAAAAGTTTATAATGAATATACAAAAGTGAGTAATTTATATATGGAATATATTGATGAGCTTGCATATGCTGACTTAGGTGACTGTAGTGATGAAAAAATATTAGAAAAGTTGAAAGAATACCAAAGAATGTTTGAAGATATGAAAATAAAATCTGATGTTTTAGAGGTTGATGAAGAGAATAAAAATAATCTGCAAGATTTAAAGTATTTTGTTATGGATGCTTTATTTGCTGCACTTGATTTAACTACTTTCTATAGTTATAAAGAAGTTGAGAGATTTAAAATGAGAGCTGCTAATTATGTTAGTAAGAAAAGAAGAGCACAAGTTTTTGGTGAATCAAGAGATAGTACATGCAGAGTTGGTTTTTAAATTTTAGAGTTGCCATTTAGGCAACTCTTTTTTATATATAAAATACACATAATTATTTGAGATAATGTTTTATAGATATATATGAAGAAACTAAAAGACCGTTTAATGTTAATGTATTTGGACTTGCTACTGTTAGTAAAAAGTTTTACCTTATATGAGAAAAGAAAGGTCTGGGCTTGTTATAAATATTTTTTCAATTGTTGGAAAAGTAGCATTTCTATTTATGAGATGATACTCAGCATTTAAGCATGTTGTTAAAGGGCTTTCAGATGCTATGAGAATAGAGGTTCAACCATTTGGTGTAAAAGTAGTAATAGTAGAACTAGATGTTGTTAAAACTGGTTTTGATAGTGTTGTGGCAGGTTACTTTATTAATACAGATAATGATTATGAAATAACAACTGAAAAGTTTAGAAAGAGCTTTATAAAAAAGGAGGAAACCAATAGTTAATAAATATATAGATAAATGTGTTTAAATGTGTTTAAATATGTTTAAATATGTTAATATATACTCAAAGGAGTTGGTTAACATAAACACTAATAATATAACAAATTATAAACCTAGTGAATTTGCAGAACTTTTAAACGTATCTGTTAAAACATTACAACGTTGGGACAGAGATA
>NZ_CAMQRY010000178.1 GCF_947036855.1 uncultured Clostridium sp. | reverse complement strand
GAGCATCCACAAACTATAGCACTTATACTTTGCTATCTTCAATCAGAAAAATCAGCTCAAATAATTGCTGAACTTCCAGAAGATTTACAAAGTGATGTTGCATATAGAATTGCAACAATGCAAAGTACATCTCCAGAAGTTATTAAAGAGATAGAAAAAGTACTAGAGGGTAAGCTTTCATCACTTGTTAGAACTGAGATTACAGAAGTTGGTGGAGTTGAAACTCTAGTTGGGATACTTAATCAAGTTGATAGAACAACAGAGAAGAATATTACAGAATCTCTTGAACTTGAAGATTCAGAACTTGCTGATAAGGTTAAGAGCAGTATGTTTGTATTTGAAGATATTATGGGAATTGATGATGTTTATATTCAAAGAATCCTTAGAGAAGTTGATGTTAAAGATCTTGCACTTGCACTTAAGGGTTCATCAGGTGAAGTTGCAGAAACTATATTTAGAAATCAATCAAAGAGAGCTGCTTCTTCATTAAAAGAAGATATGGAGTTCCTTGGACCAGTAAGACTTATAGATGTTGAAAAAGCACAGCAGAAAGTTGTTCTTATAATAAGAAGACTTGAGGAAGCAAATGAAATAATTCTAGCAAGAGGTGGAGAAGATGCAATCATCTTATAGTATTATAAAAGGCAATTCGGTTGATATGGTAGAAGAAAAAAATATTAAAACTAATTATGAAAGTAAAGATATTATAGAAATTGATGATGGAGCTGAGATTGTTAGAGTTAAAGAAAGTTTAGAATCAATGCGAAAATCAATTCTTGGGAATATAAAAATAGAGAAAGAAAAAATTATAAAAGAAGCATATATAACGGCAGCAAAGATAGAAAAAGAAACTTATGAAAAAGCTTATAAAGAAGGTTTAGCAAATGGAAGAGAAGATGGTTATAAAGCAGCTTTTGATGAAAATATAAAAGAAGCTAAAGCACTTGTAGCAAGTGCTATGAAGGTTTTGCATGATTCAAAGGTTGAATATGAAAATTATGTTGAGGTAAAAAGGGACGAAATTTTAGACCTTGCATATAATATATCGGAGCATATTTTAGAAAGGGAACTTACTAGAGATGATGGATTAAATAATTTTATTATAAAAGTTATAAAAGATTCTAGAGAGAGTAAAAGTTTTGTTATAAGATGCAATGCAGCTCAGGTAGATTCAATTAAGGAAAGTTTAAATAAAGAAAAAGATAAGTTTGGATTAAAAGCAGAATTATATTTTGTTATTGATGAAGAAATATCTACAGGAAATGTTTGTATAGACTTTGATAAAGGTAGTGTAATAGTTGGAATTAAGAATGCACTTGAAAGTATTAAAAAAGAAATTTTTTAGGGGTGAATTATGCTAGATATAGATTTTTCTTCTATGAAAACAAAGATAAAAGAAACTAGTGCTTATATCTATAGTGGTAGAGTTAGCAAGCTGATAGGACTAACTATTGAAGTTGAGGGAATAAAATCAGCAGTTGGTGAACTTTGTATTATTTATAATCAAGAGAATGAAGAAATAAAAGCAGAAGTTGTTGGTTTTAAAGAAAATACAATTCTTCTAATGCCAATAGGTGAACTTAGAGGAATTGGTCCAGGATGCAAAGTTATACCAACAGGAAAACCACTTAGTGTTAGATGTAGTGATTCATTACTTGGAAAAATTTTAGATGGAGTAGGTAATCCAATAAATTCAGAAGAAATTACAGATGGTGAGTATTATAGCCTTGATAGGCAGCCACCTGACCCAATGAAAAGAAAAAGAATTACAGATATTTTACCAACAGGAGTTAGAGCAATAGATGGATTTTTAACTTGTGGTGAAGGGCAGAGAATTGGAATATTTGCAGGAAGTGGAGTTGGTAAAAGTACAACACTTGGGATGATTGCAAGAGAAGCAAAAGCAGATATAAATGTTATTGCACTTATAGGGGAGAGAGGAAGAGAGGTCTTAGAATTTATAGAAAAAGACCTTGGAAAAGAAGGAATGAAAAAGTCAGTTGTAGTATGTGTAACATCTGATAAATCTCCACTTCAAAGACTTAAAGGTGCATTAACAGCAACTGCTATAGCTGAGTATTTTAGAGATCAAAATAAAAAAGTAATTCTTATGATGGATTCTGTAACAAGATTTGCAATGGCACAAAGAGAAATAGGACTAGCTATTGGAGAACCACCAGCAACAAAGGGATATACACCATCAGTTTTTGCAATGCTTCCAAAATTAATGGAGAGAGCAGGAACATCAGAAAAAGGTTCAATCACAGCATTTTATACAGTTCTTGTTGATGGAGATGATTTTAATGAACCAATTGCAGATACTGTAAGAGGAATACTTGATGGGCATATAGTTTTATCAAGAGAACTTGCTCATAAAAATCATTATCCAGCAATAGATGTTTTAAACTCAGTATCAAGACTTATGCCAGCAGTAGCATCAGAGAAACAAAAAGATATAGCATCAAATTTAAGGGATATGCTTGCAACTTATAAAGAATCAGAAGATTTGATAAGCATAGGAGCATATGCAAGAGGTTCAAATAGAAAGCTTGATAAAGCAGTAGATATGAATCCACATATAGTAAGTTTCCTAAAGCAAAAAGTAAATGAAAAAGCAGATTTTAAAGCAACGATAAAATCACTTGAAACTTTAGGTAGGAGATAGAAGAAATGGAAGCAGGATTTAATTTTAAACTTGAAAAGATATTAGATATGAGAAGAAAAAAAGAAGAAGAAAGTGCAGTTATATTAAGCAAGGCACAGATGGAAAAAGAAGTAGTTAAAGAAAAACTTGAAACTTTAGAAAGTGATTTAGATAAGCATAAAGATTTAAATAATTCTGATACAGTAGTGTATCAAAAAATAAAAAGAATTTATATGCAAAATGTAGCAAAAGCAATAGATATAACTAAAAAAGAATTAGATATAAAAGAAAAAATTGTTGAAGAGAAAAGAGTAGAAGTTTTAAATAAACAAATTGAAAGAAAAACAGTAGAAAAACTTAAAGAAAAACAATATAAAAGCTTTGTTAAAGAGAAAAATAGACTAGAAAGTATAATGAATGATGAATTTGCTTTGTTTGGACATTTTAGAAACTTTGAAAGGAGGTGAAAGGGGTAATGAGAGTAGTGAGTGGGGTAAATAACTTAGATTTAGTAAGTAATATTAAAAAAACTAAGAATATAAAAAAGAATGATAGTTTAAATGAAAAAGATTTTAAATCAGTTTTAAAAGAGAAAAAAGATAGCACAATTGAAAAAGAAGAAATTATAAAGCCTCTAGATAAAAAAAATACTAATGAAGTAGATAAAAAAGTAGAGGGTAACAATTTTTTAGAAAAAGCTGATAAGAATTCAAATGTAGAGGATAGTAGTACAGAAGCTATAAAAGAGATATCTTATGATGATATTAGTGGAATGGAAGAAGATTTATCTGATGTAAGTTTAGAATCTTTACTAAGTTTACTATTTTTGATAAATGGTAAAGAGGGTAATGATTTTAGTAAATTAGATGTTTCTAAATTAAAAAATTCAGTGGAACTTCTTACAAGTGAAGTATTAAAACAAAAAGTAATTTTAAATGATGGTAGTTTAAATATTGAAATGTTAGAAAACCCAGAAGGAATAGAACTCAACAAATTTTTAGCTGATATAACAAAAGAAATAAAAAGCGTTGATATGAAAGTTCATGGAAACAATATTTTAAATACTGATAATCATTTTAAAGATATGATTATTAAAGCTTTAAATAGTAAAGGGGTTAGTAATTCTGAAATAAAAGAATTAAGTCTTAATCTTAAAATTATAGAAAATCCATTTTTATTAGATGATTCGAAAAGAAGTAAGGTTTTAGATAATGATATATTAGCTAGTTTTAAATTTGAAGATATGGAAGCTAATGATGATAGTAAGAATATGAAAAGCTTTAGTAGTAATAAATTTATAGAATTGAATCCAAGTTTAAATGATAGCAAAGTAGGAATTAATTTAAATGATA
>NZ_CAMQRY010000177.1 GCF_947036855.1 uncultured Clostridium sp. | reverse complement strand
TAACTATTCTACTATTTAATGTTTCCTTTGAAAAATTTAAAGTTCCTTTAAGAACTCCCTCTTCCATATAGCTTGGAAATATCTCAATTATTTTTGTATTTGGATACTCGCTTTTATTAACTGGAAAATCTTTTGATAAATGTGCAACTATTATTATATCGCACCCTTCTCCATACAATGGTTGTATAGGTATATTATTTACAAGCCCCCCATCAATATAATATTTCCCATTTATCTCTTCTGGCTCATATATTGCTGGAAGCGCTGATGTTGCTAAAAATATTTTTTTTACTTCTTCTATATTATTTGCATCATACTTAAAATATTCTGCTTTTAAGCTTTCTATATCAGTACATGTAGCATAATTAACTATTCCACTCGAACACATCTTGCCTGAATTTAAATATTTATCAGATATTTCGAGTAAACCTTCCCTTGATAAATTTCCTGATTGTAATGCACTTGGCATGTGTTTTTTAATAAAGTTTAAATTTTTAGCACCAAAACTTAACATCAACCCACGCTTCATTAAATCAATATTATCCGTAGGCAATATTTTTTCACTTGAAATATTCTTCCAAACTTCTTCTGCTATTATCAAATCACCCTGCATAAAAAGCAATGAATTTAAAGATCCTATTGATGTCCCTGATACATATTTTATATGTTTTTTTATTCCAAGTTCCTCTAATGCCTTAAACACCCCTATCTGATATGCACCTTTTCCTCCACCGCCTGGAAGTACTAATCCAATTTTCAAAAACTCACCTTCTTTAATTATTTTTCACTGCTAATTTATCTATTATAATTAATGCCGTATCTTCTATTGCCCTCTTAGTTACATCTATAGTCCTACAACCAACTTTTCGCATAATCTTATCTGCAAAATCAAATTCTTCTAAAATTCTTGAATCCGATGCATATTCTATATTAGTTGATATTTTACTAAATTTATCAAGTCTTCTCTTCCTTATCTCTATAAGATGTAATGGGTCTATTACAAGCCCAAATATCTTTTTTCTATCAACTTCATATAACTCTTCTGGTATTTCTACCTCTGGAACTAGTGGAATATTTATTGCTTTGATTCCCTTATTAGCTAAATACATACTAAGTGGTGTTTTAGATGTTCTAGATAACCCAAGTAAAACTACATCTGCATATTTTAATCCTCTATAATCCTTACTATCATCATACTGCATTGCAAATTCCATAGCTTCTATTCTTGAATAATAAATATCATCTGTCTTCCACATCGCACCTGGATTATAATTAGGAAATTTTTTTAACATAGTTGATACTATATTTATTATAGGACCTAAAACATTTATTATATTTATATTATTTTCTACACATTTTTGTGTTAAATACTCTCTAATTTGAACCGTAATAATTGTTGATACAATAATAACATCTTCACCACAATTAATTATTTTTTCAATTAATTCCTCTACATCCTCTAATTTTTTAACATACGGAAATCTTTTAATACTCACATCATCTTTCTCAAACTGACTTGCTGCTGCTTTTGCAACTTCATTTGCTGTTTCCCCTATTGAATCTGATACTGCATAAATTTTCATTTTATAATCGCCCCCTATTATATTTATATAATTCTACATCTTATGATAATTAACCTTTTAAATAATAAATATACATTATATATATAAAATATACTTTTATTCTTATACATATAATGCTAAAATTTACTTAATATTTAATTATGGAGGGGACAATGAATAAAGGAAAACTACTAACTATATTTACACTTCCAATTATGTGGGGTATATATTTTCTATTTGAATTAATATCTGGAAATTTAACGAGTAAATATGATATAACTTTAAATCTATTACTTTCATTAGTTTTTTTAGGTTTTGGCTATATTTTATATATTCTTTCAACTAAATTTTCAAAAGGCTTTAGTAAAAAAAGCTTATGGATTAGTTTTTTACTGCTTATGTTTTTCGATCAAGGATCTAAACTAATTATTAATAATTTTTATTTTCATACAAGATTTGATATAATACCAAATTTCTTATCATTTCATCCTATAATAAATACAAAAGGCTCTTGGCTGAATGTAAGATTTGGAGCAAACATTGGGTTCCCACTACTGATATTATTGAATATCATGGCTATTTTCTTATTTATAGAATTTTATAGATACTATATCTCTGATAAAAATAAATCTTTTTGGATAGACCTTTGTTTTATAACTATTGTAGCTGGATGTCTATGTTCACTTATAGATAAAATCTTTTATGGTGGAAGCTTAGACTTTATAGGTATTAGTAATTTATTTATAGCAGATTTAAAAGATATATATATAAATATTGCTATTTTTGCCTTTATACTCGCATCTTACTTTAGCGGTTTTTTAACATCTGAAGATAATACTACTTTTAAAGATGATATAAACGCTGTAAAAATTTTTTTGAAATTCATTTTAAAAGATTTAAAACTTATAAAATAACAAAAGCCCTAACTAAAATAGTTAGGGCTTTTAATAATTAATATTAAAATAATATATTTACATAGAAGTTTCACCTAATGACTGAAGTGAGTTCATAGCTGATTTTCCAGCTACTGTTTGTTTAGCAGCTTTTACTTTTGCAGCTTCTTCAGCCTTTTGTTTAGCTACTGCAGCTTTTTCTTTTGCAATGGCTACTTTTGTTTCTACTTTAGGTTTTACATCTATTGTTTTTTGTTGTGATGGAATTAATGGTTTATCTATAACCAATTTATCTAACTTTATAGCTTCAACTTTAGGAGCTTTTGTTAAATTATTAAAATGCGTAACTATATTTATTAAATTAGGATTAATAATATCCCAATTAATATTTGCTATATTAACTGCATTTTCATTACTCATCCATTTAGGAGCATAAGTTAAAATTGATTTTATTGTAGGTACAGAATTAAATTTATTCGCTAACTGCAATTGCATATTAGGACCTGCTATAAATTCAATAAATAATTTAGCTGAATTTATATTTTTAGCTCCTTTTACAACCCCTACCCCTTGCATAATCATAGGTGACCCATCTGTTGCATTAATAACTTTAAAAGGTGCTCCATTTTGAATTGCAGTATTAACTGTATCTAATTCACCAATTGATATAGCAGCCTCTTTATTAGTTTTCATTGCATTCATTATACCCTCTTCATTTGGATAATAACTCAATACATTATTCCTTAATCCTTGCATAAATGTATTAAATTCTGTAGCAACTTGACTCTTACTATATTTATACGACATAGTTCCAAGTAAATTACTCATTAGTGATGTGCTAACTTCTGGTAAAACAAGACGATTATAATATCCTGGTAATCCTAATTGATACCATTCTGTTGGTGCATCTTTAGGCATCATATAAGAATCATTATAAAACATAACCATTGGTTCTAAACTAGTACCATACCATAATTCATTTATTCCCTTATAATCACTAGTTATCTCATTAGAAAAACTTACAGGCGTTTTTACTAAATTATTCTCTTTAGCTAAAGATTCAAATTCACTTTTATTTCCCCCATATATAGCATCTATATTAGTTCCTGATTTTTGAGCTTCTTCCACTGCTGTATTTAAATTTGCAACAATTTTATAATCCACAGTAATTCCTGTTGTTTTTTTAAATTCAGATGCTATATATTCCATTTTAGCATTGTTTTCAGTTGTATAAACTACTATGTTTTTTTCTAACTCATTTTTTGTTGAACTCGTCTTTTTACTTATAGCAACACATGATATTGTTGTAATTACTATAAAAATGATTACTATTGATGCTATCAACTTTTTCACATTCATATCCTCCAAAATCTTATTTAAAATATTAATTAAATATATTTATTTCAATAATTAATCTACATTAATAATTATAAAATACTTTTATGATTATTAAATATCAAATTCATAACACTTTATTATTTTTTGATATAAAAAAAGCACTTGTTAAAACAAGTGCTTTGGTGACTCGCCAGGGAATCGAACCCTGGACACCGTGATTAAAAGTCACGTG
>NZ_CAMQRY010000176.1 GCF_947036855.1 uncultured Clostridium sp. | reverse complement strand
TGCTGGTTTACTTAATTTCATCTGTTTAATTTTCAAAGACCTTATCGCCTTGTTTTAGACAACTTCTATATAATATCATCTTATCATATATTATGTCAACAGTTTTTTAAATTTATTTTATTTATTTTATTTATTTTTAAATATTATCAAAATCATCTGCTAAATCTAGTACTTATCATACCTTACCTTTATTTTTTCATTATATTTCTCAAGCTTTATATACTAAAAAAACTTTTTCTCATCTTTTTGATAAATATAAATGCTATTTCATCTATTTAACTATTTTTATATCCATATTTGAGTAAAAACCTAAAAAACTACCTTAAAACAAAATTTGTTTTAAGGTAGTCTATTTATATTAAACTAATTTTTTCATTTCTGATGCTATTGGATCTGCTAATGTTCCCATTATTATCTGTACATTATTTGACCCAAGTTTCATTATTCCCTTAGCACCTAATGCTTTAATTTTAGGTTCATCCATTACAGATGTATCTTTAAGTGTTAATCTAAGTCTTGTTACACAGTTATCTAATACCTCAATGTTTTCTTTTCCACCTATTGCTTCTAATAAACCTTCAGCTACACCAGCTAACCCTTCTTTTTTAGAAGTTGCTTTTACCGGTTCATCTTTTTTAACTATAACTTGACCACTAACTATTTTTTTCATTTCTGCTGTTATTGGATCCGCTAATGTTCCCATTATTATTTGTACATTATTTGATCCAAGTTTCATTATTCCCTTAGCACCTAACGCTTTAATTCTTATTTCATCCATTATAGATGTATCTTTAAGTGTTAATCTAAGTCTTGTTACACAATTATCTAATACCTCAATATTTTCTTTTCCACCTATTGATTCTAATATCCCATTAGCTACTGATGTTAAACTATTATCTGTTGAACTTTCATCTTTACTTCCTACACCATCAAATATATCATCATCTTCTCTACCTGGAGTTTTTAAATCAAATTTCTTAATGAAGAATACAAATAAGAAATAGTAAATTACAAATGCTACTGCACCCATCACTAATAATAGTAGAGGATTTTTTCCCTTACCGAAGTATAAGGCGTAATCCATAAGTCCACTTGAGAAACTAAACGCTAAATGTATATTAAGAGCATAAGCTACTGCCATAGATATTCCTGTTAATACTGCATGTATAAAGTATAAAACTGGTGATAAGAACATAAATGTAAATTCTATCGGCTCTGTAATACCAGTTATAAATGCTGTTAATGCAAGTGATAAGAACATTCCTCCAACTTGTGCTTTTTTACTTTTCTTAGCCATTCTATACATAGCTAGACAAGCTGCTGGAAGTCCAAACATAACTATTGGATAAAACCCTGCTGTATAAACACCAGCTGTTGGGTCACCTGCTAAGAATCTTGAAATATCTCCAGTAACTATTTGATGAGTAACTGGGTCAGTATAATTTCCAAGTTGGAACCAAAATACTGTATTCATTACATGATGTAATCCAATTGGAATTAATAATCTATTTAAGAACCCATAAACTCCAGCACCTACAAAACCTGCACTTGTCATAAATACTGCAAATTCATTTAGTCCTACTTGAACCATTGGCCATACATATCCAAAGAATATACCAAGCCCTACACATACTGCTGATGTTATGATTGGAACAAATCTTTTTCCTCCAAAGAAACCAAGAACTGCTGGAACTCTTATATTATGGAACTTATTATAAAGAAGCCCACCAATTACTCCAGTAAGTATTCCACCAAATACACCCATATCTATTGTCGGATTAAATGCCTTTGCAACATTACTCATTACTAAGAACCCTAGTAATCCTGCAAGTCCACCAACCCCATTATTTTCTTTTGAAAGTCCAAATCCTATTCCAACGGCAAATAACATAGCCATATTTACACCAAATGCGGCTGATCCAGCTGCACTAAGCCAAGGAATATTTAAAAGATCCTTATCTCCTAGTCTTAATAATAATCCCAGTGCAGGCATTACTGCTATTGGAACCATTATTGATTTACCTATTTTCTGTAGAAATCCAAGTATTTCACTACCCATCTTTCTTTTTGATGCTGTTGCCATCAAAACCCCTCCTCTTACGTACACTAATTTTTTATCTCTTCAAATTAAAATAGCTGTATAAATATTTTCAAATCAACCCTAATAAAATAAAAAAGCTGAAAAAGATAAAATACAATTTAATTTGTATACTATCTTTTTCAGCTTATGCCCATCAAGGTTACACGCCTCTAAATATTCTCTATTTAATTCGCAATATAAAATCATTCTATGTACTAATCTTAATATATTTGAAGTATTTTGTCAACTTTTTGCTACTTTTTCCTTTCTTTTTAGACACAATTAACATTTGACATTTTATCATATATATAATATACTGATTAAGACGTGTTACTGTTTAGTCAGGCATAAGTTCTTTCGGGATACTTATGTCTTTTTTTATATAATAAAATAAATAATGAAGGGATGTGAACTTCCTAGTGTTTAGCTACATTATGAATACTAGGAGAATAATATGTTTGGATTTTTAAAGAAAGATTTAGAATTAATAGCTGCAATAGATGGTACAACAATAGATTTATCAAATGTACCTGATCCTGTTTTTGCTCAAAAAATGGCAGGTGAAGGAATCGCTATAGATCCTACTGGTAATATTATAGTTGCACCTTGTGATGGTGAACTTAGTTTAATATTTAAAACAAACCATGCTTTTGCAATGACTTTAGATGGTGGAATTGAACTTTTAGTTCATATAGGAATAGATACAGTTTCACTTGATGGAGAAGGTTTTGAAAGATTAATTGAACCTGGAACTCAAATAAAAGCAGGAACTCCTATAATAAAAATAAATAAAGATTTTATAGAATCAAAAGGGATTTCACTTATTACACCAATTTTAATAACTAATCCTGATTCTGTTAAGTCAATAACTCCAATAGTTGGTAAAACAGTTAAAGCTGGATCTGATGTTGTAGTTAATTATAAAAAATAATAATAAAATCCAAATTATAATTATATAATTTGGATTTTTTATATTTTATTTGTTTTTAGACTTAAAAGCCTTTACAAATCTTTCAATATGCATTGCCATGTAAGCAATTTCATCATCATTAACTTTTTTATTTAATGATTCTTCAATAAGTTTTCCAACTTCTTTAGACACTTTATATGATTTTCTATATTTTATTTTTATTAAATCTAAGAAATCATTTTCATTTTCAACATTTTTTAAAATTCTTTCCATTGCAAATCTTAAATGAGTTAAAAATCTAGCATAATCAAGGCTTTTTCTATCAATTTTAATATCCATTAATTCTTCTATTGTTTCTATAGCTGAACTTCCAACATAAGCATATTTTATTGTATTCGATAACTTCCCACTATTTCTAGCTGAATGTATATGTAGTGCAATTAACCCTACTTCACCATCTGGAATATATACATCTGTTTTATTTTCTAATTCTAATGCTAATTTTTTTGCTAAATCAAATTCTACAGAATATAAAGTTTGAATTTCAACTAAAAATGGATTTTCAATGACTTCCCCCTCTGAAAGTCTTTTTAAAGCTATTGAAATATGATCAATAAGACCTATGTGTATAGTTTCATTTAAATCCTCATTAAGTTCAATTGCAATATTTGAAATAAACTCTTCGCAGATACCTATAAAATCATCATCATTCCTACTAACTACTTCATTAAAATTTTTAATATTTTCTTTATCCTCTAAAATAAATATTTTTTCATATATAGTTCCCTTATCTACACTATTTCCTGGCTTTTTACCAAACCCAATTCCTTTTCCAAATAGTATACTTTCTTGTCCATTTATATCAATTGCTATAACATTATTATTAAATGCTTTTATAACTTTATAACTATTACCTAATTCCTTATTCAATTTCTCACCTCATAATTTTATAATATACCTTTATTATATATTAAATTATCATATAACTTAACTTAATTTCAAAAAAAAAAGCATTTAGATGTTAAATCTAAATGCTTTCTATAAGAACCTGGCAACAACCTACTCTCCCACACGCTCGCGCATGCAGTACCATCGGCCTCTA
>NZ_CAMQRY010000175.1 GCF_947036855.1 uncultured Clostridium sp. | reverse complement strand
CTATTATATCCTTATTTTTAAACCATCTTACAAAAAATACTGTAAGAGAAATTGAGAATAAACTTATAAGTAACATAGCTACTATTCCATTTAACATGCTTACATCATCAAGTAGCTTACTAATTTTCTTACTTCCCACAAAACTTATAACTCCTGATAATGCAAGAAATATAAATGAACCAACAAATAACCCCACCATAATTTTATAATTTTTATTTGCTGTTGAAATTGCTCTTTTTAAAATATTGTTATTTTTCATTTCTAAAATATCAGTTGTTATAACTGTTGAGCCTATAAATATATAATAAGATATTAAAAGACCAATTATTAATCCCATCTTTAATTTATCTTTTTGTACTACTTCTGCCTTTATAGAACTCCCTGTATATTCTGAAAACTTTTCATTCTGTGCATCAAGTTTTATAGCTGAGTCTATTTCCATTGCTAAAAATTTATTATTTTGACTTTCTTTGAGTTCTTTAATTTTTACACTTGGTAATTCTCCTTTTGAAATAGCTTCCCCATATCCTTTATCTAAAGTCATCAAAATACCTGCACTACCACTTTCAAAATCAGGGTTTTCAAATTCCTTCTTTGTTATTACTTCTATATCAAACTCTTGACTTAAATCCTCTAAAAATTCTTCTGATACCTTAGTCTTGTCATTATCAATTGTAATTATTTTCAATCCCTGCTCACTAGTTAATAAAAAATTCATGCCTATAGCTACTATTATTGGTAATGCAACTACCATTGAAATCATTGTTGGATTTTTAAGATACCTTTTTATATTTACATATATAAACCTTGAAATCATTGCATAACCACCTTCTTATATTTTACTCTTAATACTGTTATTATATTTATTACAATAGCTGCAAATATTACAATACTAACATTTTGTAATATTACTCCTACTCCTGCACCTCCACTACTTAAATTAAACATTTTAGTTATATATGCAAACGGATTTAATTTTGTTATTTTTTCAATAATTCCACCTACATCTGAATAACTGCTTAGCATAGTTATCATCATAATCGGCATTGTTATTGTCATACCTGTATCATGTGAAAACATGCATTTAAAAAACATACTAGCACTTGCAGCCAAAATTGTTGTTCCCAGTCCCATTAATATAAGTTCTACTACACTTCCTGTAAATGCAACTCCCCATATTCTAAATACAGTTATATAAACTGCTATTATAAGAGCAAATTCTAATCCATCTTTTAGGACCTCATATAAAATAAGAGTATTTTTTGATTTTGGCATTGCTGTTTTTCTCTCTATTATTTCTTTGAAATTTTTATTCTTTTTACCTTGTACTTTAGTTAATAAAAATGTTCCTACTAAAAATCCTACAAAAGATACTATCATATCACCTTTTGCATTTCCTTTTTTATCTTTTGAGCTACTAAACTCCTCAAACTTTATTGCCAAACTTGTAACATCATTAAATGCCTCTTCTCCATTTCCACCATTCATACCAATATAAAGTGATTTATGATACATATCTAGTATATTTTTTATCTTTGAACCATTTGACATTACTTTTCCTTCTTCATTTAGTATTAGCTTATAATTTTCACCATCAGTTATTGAATTTTCATAACCTTTTTCAATTATAAGACTTAAACTATTATCTTTTATAACTTTTATATTATTCCCCTCTAAAAACTTTATAAGACTTTTAGATAGCTCTGACTTATCATTATCAACAATCGATAATTCTGTGAACTTCTCCACTTTGTCAAAAGTACTATAGCCTCCTCCCATAGATGATAAAACTATTGGAAATACTAAATACATCATTATCATTAATGGTAGGGTTTTCATTATTTCTTTAAGTCCTATTTTTAAAATAGTTATTGTATTTTTCAAAGTTATCCCCTCCTTAATCTCTTAGCGTACTTCCTGTAAGCTCTATAAATATATCTTCAAGTTTTTCTTCAATATAATTTATCTTTTCAATAATAATTCCATACTCATCACAAACTTTTAAAATACTTGTTATATTAAAATCATCTGATACTATTAATTTAATCTTTTTATTCTCATCAGAAACTTTTATAACTCCAGCAAGTGATTCAATATTCTTTATAAAATCATTCGTTATTTTATTTGCACAAATTTTTATATTTTTATTTTTTGAGAATGTAGAAAGAATATCTTGCTTTGTTCCTGATGCTATTTCTTTTCCTTTATCCATAATGAATAATTTATCACAAAGTTCCTCAACCTCTTCCATATAGTGAGAAGTATATAAAACTGTTGTTCCCCATTTTTTTGCTACATTTTTTATAAAGTTAAATATATGATTTCTTGACTGTACATCTACACCAACTGTTGGTTCATCAAGTATTAAAAATTTTGGATGATGCAATATTCCAATTGCCATGTTAAGTCTTCTCTTCATTCCACCTGAAAATTTTGCTACCTTTTTCTTCTTTGTATCTGTAAGTCCTGTAAGCTCTAATGCTTCTTGTATTCTTTCTTTTAAAAGCTTTCCTGAAAGACCATAAAATGCTCCAAAGTATTCAAGATTATCATAGGCATTTAAACTTTCCATTATAGCAAGGTCTTGCATTACATATCCTATACAAGCCTTTGCTTTTAAATCTTCTTTCTCTATATCAAAGCCACAAATCTCTACATTTCCACCATCTGCTCCAAGTATTCCTGTTACTATATTTAGCATTGTAGATTTACCAGCTCCATTTGGTCCTATAAACCCAAAAACTTCACCCTCTTCTATTTCTAAGCTAATATTATCTAAAACTATTTTATCTTTAAATCTCTTTGTTACATTGCTAATTTTTAAAACTGACATTTAAAAACCCCCTTAATCTATCTTACAATATTATTGTATTATAAATTAAAGGGGCTACCTACCACTCAAAGTAACTATCTAAAGTGACCTAAGTCACGATTTTATTTTTAAAAGCAAAAATTGCTATCTGCGTCCTATCTCTAAGTTCAAGCTTTGATAGTATATTTGTTATATTATTTTTTATAGTTCCCTCTGACAAGAAAAGTTCTCCTGCAACTTCTTTATTAGTAAGTCCATCAGCTATCCCTTTTATAATATTTATCTCTTTCTCTGTCAAATTAAACTTATCTATATTACACTTCTCTTCTTCATCAATACCTTTATGAATTATTTTTTCTGCCATCTCATGATTTATAATCATATTTCCACTTACAGCAGACTTTATCCCCTCATATATTACCTCTGGTGAACTATCTTTTAAGAGATATCCATATGCACCATATTTAAAAGCACTATTTATATATTCACTATCCTTAAATGTAGTTAAAATAATAACTTTTATATTGCTAAACTGTTCTTTTATAATTCTTGTTCCTTGAACTCCATCACACTTTGCCATTCTTATATCCATTAAAACTATATCAACACTTTTATTATTACAAATTTCAAGTGCCTCATATCCATCTTGTGCTTTCCCTACAATTTCAATATCAGGAAAAGTTGCAAGCATCATAGCAAGGCCCTCTCTTATAAGCCTTTCATCATCTGTAATTAATAATTTAATCTTCTCCATATATACCCCCATAGCTTCTTGGAATAATTATTTTAATAAACATCCCATCATTAACTTTAGATTTCATAAATACACTTCCGTTTATCTCTTGTATTCTCTCTCTAATACTTTTAAGTCCTACCCCTGTTTCTTTTATTTCTTCTATTCCAATTCCATTATCCTTAAATGTCATTAGAAGTTCATCTTCATAAAACTTAAATACAATCTGTATCTTACTTGCATTACTATACTTTACAGCATTAGATAATATTTCTTTGCAAGTTCCATAAATATTAACTATCTGCTTCCCCTCAAAAGTCCATTTTTCTCCAAGTATAGTAAGTCTTATATCTATTCCTGAAAACTTTTCTATATTTTTACAAAGCTCTGAAATTCTAATAATACCTTCAATATCTGAATATTCATCTGGTTTTAACTCTCTTATAGCTACTTTAACCTCATTAAAACTACTAGATACAAAGTTCCTAAGTTCTCCTGCCATCTCTCCTAGTGGATTATCTGTTATTTTTCCAACTCTCTCCATAGCAGCAAGTTGTATCATTGTTGTTGATAAAACATGACCAACTCCATCATGTACTTC
>NZ_CAMQRY010000174.1 GCF_947036855.1 uncultured Clostridium sp. | reverse complement strand
TGCATCTTCTTTTATAACTGCATTTGCTAAAATAACTGAATTTTTTACAAATGCACCTTTTCCAATTTTCACGTTTTTTGATATAACACTTTTTTGGACATATCCATCAATCTCACAGTTTTCACTAAGTATTGAATGTTTTATTACTGCATCAAATCCAACTTTATGTTTTTCATATCCGTCATCTCTTGCAGCAATTTTCCATTTATCATTAAGACTAAGCTCACATTTGTGATCAAGCAAATCCATATTAGAACTCCAAAGACTTTCTACTGTTCCAACATCTTTCCAATATCCATTAAATTTATATCCAACTAATTTTTCTTTACGTTCAAGCATAGTTGGAATTATATTTTTACCAAAATCATGGCTTGAAATTTCATCTTTTTCATCTTCTATTAAATAAGCTTTAAGAACCTTCCAATCAAATATATATATCCCCATTGAAGCAGTATTACTTCTTGGAATTTCTGGTTTTTCATCAAATGAGTGAATTGTTGTATCAGCATTTAAATTTAGTATTCCAAACCTACTTGCTTCTTCCATTGGAACCTCTATTGTTGCAATAGTTGCAGTAGCATTTGTATCCTTATGATGCTGTAACATTTTCTTATAATCCATTTTATATATGTGATCACCTGATAAAATAAGAACATATTTTGGATTAAAATTATCTATATATTTTATATTTTGGTATATTGCATTTGCTGTTCCTGTATAATAACTCTCCTCATCCTTATCCTTATATGGAGGTAAAAAACTAACTCCATATTTATCAATTTTCTTAAGATTCCAAGACTCACCTGTTCCTATATGATTATATATAGCATTTGGCTTATACTGTGTAACAACACCAACCGTATCTATTCCTGAATTAGCACAATTACTTAAAGGGAAATCTATAAGTCTATACTTTCCACCGTATGGAATAGCAGGTTTTGCAATGCTTTCTGTTAAAACTCCTAGTCTAGTTCCTTTTCCTCCAGCTAATATCATAGATATAATTTCTTCATTATGTCTCATCAAAATCACCCTCAAATCAATATTTTAATATAACTTTTTTAAAATCTTAATGCTTAATATCTTAATAAATTTCTATACATTTCTTTATATTTATTAGCTGATTTATTCCAACTAAAATCTGACTCCATAGCATTTTTAATTATTTCATTCCACATATCTTTTTGACTATATATATTCATAGCTTTAGTTATACAATTTAAAAGTTCCTTAGAACTATAATTATAAAAACTAAAACCATTTCCCCTTACTTCAAACTTATTAAATGCTTCTATAGTATCTCGAAGTCCACCAGTTTCTCTAACAATCGGTATAGTTCCATATCTTAAAGCTATTAACTGCCCAAGACCACAAGGTTCAAATGCAGATGGCATAAGGAACATATCTGAACTTGCATATATTCTATGTGATAGTTCAATATCAAAGTTTATTATTGAAACTACTTTTCCTCTATATTTATTTTCTAGATATCTAAAATAATCCTCATACTCACTAGCTCCAGTTCCTAAAACAACAAGCTGAACGTCACCTTGTAGAACTTCTTCTATACAATCCCTTATAAGGTCTATCCCTTTTTGTTTTGTTAGTCTTGTTACAAGTGAAATAATTGGTGTATTCTCTAAAACTTCAAGCCCAAGTTCCTTTTGTAACTCTCTCTTATTAACTTTTTTATTTTCTATAGAATCAAAATTATATTTCGCCGCTATAAAATTATCATCTTCTGGATTGTAGTCCTCATAATCAATTCCATTTACTATACCTTGTAAATCCCAACCTCTACTTCTGAGTAATCCATCCATTCGCTCTCCATACTCTGGAGTTTGAATTTCCCTTGCATATGATTCACTTACAGTTAAAATTCTATCTGAATAAGTAAGTGCAGCTTTCATAAAGCTAACATCCCCATAAAATTCAACACTCTTATTATAAAAAGGCTGCATATCATAGCCAAACAATTCTGGTAGAATATACTTGTTATAATTTCCTTGGAAAAATAAATTATGGATTGAAAATACTATTTTTATATCTTTACAAGGATATTTATATTTGTACTCTAGTTTATATAAAGCTGGTAACATTCCTGTTTGCCAATCATTACAATGAATAATATCTGGATACCAGTTAATCTCTGGAATAATTTCTAAAACTGCTCTATCAAAAAATGCTACTCTTTCTGCATCATCATAATATCCATAGACACCATCACGATTATAATAATATTCATTATCTACAAAATAGTAGGTAACATTTTTATATTTTAATGTTTCTATACCACAGTACTGTCTTCTCCATCCAACATTTATAAATATATATTTAAGGTGTTTCATTTCTCTTTTATAACACTCTTTTATATCTTTATATTTAGGCAAAATAACTCTTACATCTTCGCCTTGATTTACGAGTTCTTTGCTTAATGCTCCAACTACATCACCAAGTCCACCACTCTTTATAAATGGGGCAGCTTCTGTTGCTACAAATAAAATTTTCATTTATATAATCTCCTTACTTGATTGCAAGTATAACAGCTCCCATAGGAGGGATAGTTATATCAATAGAATACTTTTGATTGTGAGATGCTTTATCTTTCGCTTCTATAATTCCTGTATTTAATTTGTTAGACCCACCAAACATTTCTGAATCAGAGTTCATAATCTCTTTATACTTAGTATTATAAGGAACTCCTACCTTATATTCTTTATACGTATTAGGTGTAAAATTACAAATGAAAATTAAAGTATCTTTTTTAGGATGCTCTGCACTTCTCATAAAAATATATATACTTTCATCATTATTATCTGCATCTATCCACTCAAATCCCTTAGCGTCATAATCATATTTCCAAAGAGATTTATTATTTTTATAGATACCATTTATAGTTTTAAAATATTCCTGTAACTTTCTATGGCTCTCAAATTCTTCTGGTAAATTCCAATCTAACTGTTTATCTTCACTCCACTCTATAAATTGACCAAATTCCATTCCCATAAATATTAATTTCTTGCCTGGATGTCCTATCATATAAGTGCTATAAGCTCTAAGCCCAGCAAACTTATTCCAATAATCTCCCCACATTTTATCAAGCATAGATTTTTTACCATGTACAACTTCATCATGCGATAATGGAAGAATAAAGTTTTCATTGTGGTTATACATCATTCCAAATGTCAATTTATTATGTTCATGTTTTCTGTATATAGGATCTGTTTCTATATACTTTAATGAGTCATTCATCCATCCCATATTCCATTTAAAATCAAAACCAAGTCCATCATCTTCAAAATTCTTTGATACATTTTCCCAAATCGTAGATTCCTCTGCAATCATTATAGCCTTTGGATGTTTAAGCTTAACATTTAAATTTAATTCTCTTATAAATTCAACTGCATACTTATTTACATCAGTACCATCACTGTTTGGAGTCCACTCCCCTTTTTCCCTTCCATAACTTAGATATAGCATATTGCTTACAGCATCAACTCTAAATCCATCAAAGTGAAATTCTTTTAAATAATACATTGCATTAGCAATTAAAAAGCTTTTAACTTCTGGTCTTCCTAAATCAAAATTCAAAGTTCCCCACCCTGAATTATTTGCTTTCCAACCTTCAGCATATTCATAAACTGCCTGTCCATCAAAACTTGCAAGACCAAAATCATCTCTGCAAAAATGTCCAGGAACCCAATCAAGAATAACTCCTATATTTTGCTCATGTAATCTATCAATTAAATATCTTAAATCATCAGGACTTCCATATCTACTTGTTGGAGCATAAAACCCTGTAGTTTGATATCCCCATGATTTATCAAAAGGATGTTCCATAAGTGGCATAAACTCAACATGAGTATAATTCATTTCTAATAAATAACTAGGTAGAACTTCAGCTATTTCTCTATAACTTAAAAATTCCTCTCCATTCATTTTCCATGAACCAAGATGTATTTCATAAATATTAATCGCCGATTTATGATAATCTTGTAACCTTCTATTAGTCCATTTTTTATCCTGCCATTTATAATTATTAGCTGTTGTTACAATAGATGCTGTATCTGGTCTGAGTTCTGATAATCTAGCATATGGATCAGCCTTTAAAAGAATCTTTCCATCTTCTGTTTCAATTGCAAATTTATATATTTCACC
>NZ_CAMQRY010000173.1 GCF_947036855.1 uncultured Clostridium sp. | reverse complement strand
TTGAAAATAATGATGAATCAGAATTTGAAAATATAAAAGTAAAAAAAGAGTTAGAAGGTGAAGATAAAAAAATATCTTCTGAAAATTCTAAGAGTAGCGATTATATTCCAAGTTTTAAAGAAAGAGCTAAAGAAATTATAAATATTGATAGTAGCGAAGATGAAGAACATGAGACAATTACTACTGAAGAAGCTCAAATGGAAAATATTGAAATTATAAATCTTGAAGTAGTAGAGTTAGATAATAAAGAAGCAACTTTAGAAATTGTAGGGGATGCTAAAGAAGAATTAAATGATAAATTATTTAATGATTTTGATGAAGAAATTAAAGTTGAAGAAGAAATAAGTGAAGAGGCAGAGCCAACTTATGAAAGTACAAGCTTTATAAGATATGATGAGGAAGATATGCTTAGTAAAGAAAATAGTCTTGATGAAATTTTAGATCTTGAAAGTAGAGAGTTTAGACTTGAAACATTAAAAACACTATTTTACAATGGATGTCTTATATGTGTTGATAGATTTAAATCAAATATTTTTTCTATAAGAGGTAGAAGAAACTTCACTAAAGAAACTATTAGAAGTGCTTTTTATGATGGGTATGAAGAACTTATAAATTATACACATTCATTCCTAACTAAAGAGGGCATAAATGATGATAGTATTGATAAGGAAAAATTATTTGAAAGAATATTTGGACTTCAATGTTTTGAAACTTTATCAAAGCAAATAAATAAAGTTAATATAATGCTTGATAACTCAGTTTCAGAAGTGCAAATACTTAATAGTATAGAGAGAAGTATAGGTATTTATAAAGCTAATAGTGATAAGCCACATTTTAAGACTTACGCTGTTAGGTCTATAACAAGAGATATTAAAGAAATATTTGAAAATGCAAAAGTAGAATATAATTTAAGAGATAATATAGAACAAGGTATATTAAAATTAATACTTGAAGCGGTTGAATTTATCAATAAATGTGGACTTGCTAATTTTGATATTTATACAGAAGATCATGGAAGAACTATTAATAATCTATTAGAGTGTAAGGCAGAGGCAAAAGAAATTTTAGGTAAATATGAAGATGGAAAAGGAATAGTAACTTCTGAATATAGAGAATTATTAAAAAATTCTATAGTTGCATATCCATTCTTTGAGGATACTTATGTAGCACTTGCAAAAGTTTCTGAGTCTAACCTTGGTGAGTATAACCTACTTTTATCAGCATTTGAGCTTTTAAATAAATGTGGGGAAAATGCTACTAAGATAATGGAAGAACTTAAAATAGTAGAAGTTGGGCTTTACACTGATGAAGTTAAAAAGATACCTACAAATACTATTGAAGATGTTAAAGTTGAACTATGTAGAGAAAATATAGAAAATTACAATATAAAAGATAATGATATTATTTTTGAAACAGAGATAAACCATTTTGGTTATGTTGTAAGTGATATAGATGTTAACCTTGTAAGTGAAGAAGCTAGAATTGTTGTATTTAAGCATGAACTTTTACAAGTTAAGGCTGAAAATTATGATGAAGAGCTTAGAAAAGAAACTATAGAAATTAAAAAGAATAAATACTTTATAAGAAATTGGGAATGTCTAAAGGTTGAGTATGCAGTCTTTGGTAGATCATTTGAAGGTGAAGTATTTGGAGATTTAGACAAAACAGATAGAGTTAATATACTAGATTTTTGTATGAAGTCTATAAAAGAAATTTCAGGGTCAGGTCAAGAAAAAAGAACTCTATTATTAGAACTTCAAGAAAGAGATATTACTAATAAAAAGACATTTAGAGAAATAGAAAAAGAAATATTTGGATTTGTAATTCCACTTACTGATGAAGAAAATATAGAGTTTGATTTTATGGAGAAAATAAACTATATATATAATGATTGTGATGCTGAAATAAAAGCTCTTGATATAGAGATTAAGAATAAAAAATGGGACTTTAAAGTTCCAGGTTTCTATAAACTTGTTAGTGATATGCAAGTAGAGTATGAGCCAATTATAATGGTTTATGAAGAAGATGCTAAAAATGGTGAGGGAAAAGAAGGTTTTGTTGTAACAGATAGAGCTATATACTCAAGTTATGCAAAAAGATTCTTAAAATTCAGTGATATAGAATCACTTAAAGTTAAAAATTATTCTAAAGTTAAAAAAGGTGAGAGAGTATTTTATGATGGAATATTTGTAGATGTTGAGCATAAAGACTTTAAACTTTGTAATAACTATATGGGAAGTAAAGATTCATTTGCACAAATGCTTAATAAAATTCTAGATGCTTATAGAACTATTAACGGTTTTGAGCCACTTGATAGACTAGAAAATAAAGCTGAAGAGAATATGCTTCTTGGAATAGACAGTGAAAATATGCTATTTGGTAATAAAAAATTACAAGATAAGCTTAAAGTTAATCTTGAAGAAAATAAATATTATGAGCTTATGAGTGATATTTTAAATTATGATAACTTAACTTATGGTGAAATTCTTGTAGAACTTTCAAAGCTTATTAATAAAGATGTTTTTGATAAAGTTTACTTTAGTGAAATAACAGACGGTAGTGGAGAAAAAATTAGAGAAGCTTGTAGTTCATATGTTATGAGTATAAGTGAACTTGAAGAAATTTATCTTTTAGTTGATAATACTAAGAAGTTCCCATTACAGTTCCAAAAACTTGGTGTTGTTATATCAAGTAAAGGTATTTATTGTAAAAACAGACTTGAAGATGCTTGGATGCTTGATTTAAAATATGCAAGTAACATTAAAGCTAAAGAAGATAATAAAATACAGATTACAAATAGAATAATTGAGTTTACACATATAAAGAAAAAACAAGATTTATATGATTTAAGAGATTTAATTGAGTTTGTAATTGTTCTAAGACAAATAATGGACAACCCATTAGAAGAGATTGATGAAGAAATTGGAGATAAAGTAAATCCAAGAGATGCATTTACTTTAGACCTTGTTAACTCAGTTAAATCAGAAGAACTTAGAAAAATGTTATTTATTCATAGTGAGGGGGTTGCATCAGAAAAGAAATATGCAGCTGCAATATCAAGCTATGCTGATTTAGAAGATTCAGAAAACCCAGTAGTCCTTTTAGATACAACAGTATTTGGAGTTAAAGCTAGTGGTCTTTTAGTAACAAATAAAAAGATTTACTATAAAGAAGGTATGGCAAATAGTGGACTTAACATAAACTTACTTGCAATATCAAAAGTTTATATAAAGAATGAAAAATTCTATATAAATGGAATAGAGCTTAAACTTTCAGGACTTAAAATAAAAGAAAAAACTGAGCTTTGTGAAAAGCTTTCAGAACTTATTGATTATTTAAAAGGTACAGGTTTTAAAAGAGTATAATAGTAATTTTAAATATAGAGTGGTAGTTTGATAAAATTGCTGCTCTATATTTTTACCTAAAAAAAGTTTGATTTAAAACAAAAAAATGGTAAAATTATACATAGAGAAAACGGAAAATATATAAATATAGTATGGGAGGGTAATTTTGATTAGTTTTTTAATTATAGGTGTTTTGGTAGCTATTGCGGGTTCATTTATGTATGTAGGGGTTCTTATGCTTTTAGCTATAATTGTAAAAAGGGTATATCCATTAGATGAAATGAAAATTAATATTATTTTAGGGTATAAAAATGGAAAAGGTTTATATTACATTTTAACGGTATGTTATTTAGTTACAATGATTGTTATGGTACTACTAAGTTATATATCTTTTAAATTAGTAGGGAATGAAAGTCCTTTATTAGCATCTGTGGTAGTTATGTCTGTTTCTACAGTAACAGGAGTTATTAAGTTTCCAAAGATAAAGGCTATGATACAAGAAAGAGTTAAAAATGAATTTAAAAAGTAAATTTGAAAAGTTAGTGCATTTGTACTAGCTTTTTTTGTTGCTTATAATAATGTATAATTTACTTAGTTATTAAGATGAAAACATTTAACGAAAAAGATATTTTAATAGAGATGATAGGAAGCGTGATGAAATGTATATACAGACACAATTGGATTTAACTAATTTGGATAATATAAAAGATGATGTTATAGAGAAAAATGATATTTTTATAGATAATAAACTTATAACTAATACAGATGGAAGTAACTTTCTTTTAGAGCTTAAAGAAGCTTTTAAGGAGTGTAAGAGTTTTTATTTTAGTATAGC
>NZ_CAMQRY010000172.1 GCF_947036855.1 uncultured Clostridium sp. | reverse complement strand
ACATTCTGAATTTATCATCACAATCACACATAATTTATTCTTCCTCCAAATCATCGAATAATCCTAATCTTTGACCTGTTTCCATCATTGCAAAAATAAGAATTTCTAAGTCTTGTTTGTTGAACTTACTCATTTCAAGCGTTACTTTATTTTCTTTATCATATTCATCAAATCTAAAACTAACTACTGCCCCTTTATCTAATTCCTTTTCTGTTCCATCTTCATACTTAACTATTATTTTACTTACATCTGGCTCTTTCATTTCTACATTTCCTCACTTTCTAATAGATTCGCTTGATTTAATAAAATTTGCATCTTAATAGCTACCGTAGTTGCTTGTTCAGATGTTTTAAACATATTCCCTATTCTTTTATCTTCACTTACTGGTGTTCCCATTCTACACATCACCTTTTCTATAATTAAACCTGTACCCACACGCCAATAATAATCTCCATGCATTATAGTTTTACGATAAGGTTCTATGACCTCTATAAACGTATATGCACTTGTTAATATATCCATAGTTCTCACACAGCTTGGTTTAAAACTATCACTTTCAAAATCAACTGCACAAAATTGTTCATCAATTATTTTATATCCTATTTTTTCATGTTCTTTACACTTAAACATTTTTGTATTATCATTCTTAAGTTCTTGCAGCATTTCAATAAAACTTATTCCTATTTCTTTAATTTCTTCTTTTCTATTAACTTTATTTGCTTTATTAAGGACTTCTTTTAGTTCTCTACAATCAAGATTCATTTTTACTTTAATTTCTTTCATCTTTTTTACCCACTTTCTTTATTTGATTTTTATAAAACTTTTCATTTTTAACTAATGCTCTTTTATGCAATATCAAATCGCCAAAGCTAAATATTGCTTTCATCTTCCATTCATCGCTCTGTCCATATTCTCTTGTTATTTCAATATTTTTTATATCTTCTCTTATATATCTTTTAATATTTTTCTTAACTCTTAAATAAAGTTTTTTCTTAACTCTCATTTCTTTTCTCCTTAATTTCTAATAATCCATATAACTTAGCATTTGAAAACAAACGATCTATCTTGCTCATATTTAAACCTGTACTTTTCGATATATCTTTAGCTTTATAGTTATCAAGTCTCATAAGCAATGCTTTCTTTATCTGCTCTGGCGTAACTTTCTTTCTTGACCTTCTTGCAATTCTTTTAGAATAACTATCTAAATTTATTTTTTCAGTCTTTACTTTGCCTTTTATATAGGCTTGTCTCCATTCTTTATATACAGATTTAAAATCATTAATACGATAAAATGCTTTCATATTTGCAACATAATCAAATTCTTTATTATCAAATAAATCTAAACTTTTAAATATTTCTGATTTCATTTCCCTTGTCATTCTCTATCACCCTATTTCTTCTCAAAATCATTTTTAAGCAACTTTAAGTTTATTATGTCTACTTATAGACAAGCATTGTTTAAAACTGTTTAAACGTCATTTTAAGAGTTTTATAACTATAATATTCTATTATTCATCCCATCCCATTAATTCTTCATCGTTTTTAATATCTCTGCTTTCAAAGTTTCCATTAGGTTTTACTTCTTTTACCGTAGTCTTAGTTATGTTTATAGATTTAGAATTTTCTACTAAAGATTTTTTCATATAAGCACCAACATTCTTTATTTCACTTGGATTATTTATTGCTGCAATAACTCTTAATATTTCTTTTATGGTATATCCAGTTAGTAACTGCTCTACAACTTTTCTACTAAGTTTTAAATTACTCTTAGTGCTTTCTTTTAAAATTAAATCTATATCGCTATCTTCTTCTTCAACTTTTTCTTTAGAAGAAGATATATTAGTCTTATTTATATTAGTCTTATTTATATTAGTCTTATTTATATTAGTCTTATTACTAGGGGATTTTTCCCTGTCTTGATGGGGGTTTTTTCCCTCTCTTGATAGGGGTTTTTTCCCTATCAATTGATATGACTGACTTTCAGATACTTCAACTTGTAATAAGTACAATCTGTTGGGAAGATTAATCCCTTGTCTAACAGTAAAAATCAAATCTATTTTTTCAAGTTCTTTTAAGTATTTCCTTACAGTCTTAGGATCCTTAACACCTAAAATCTCACAAATACTTTCTTGATCAAATATAAAGAAAACTCTTTGTTCTTCATCAATCCATCCATTTTCTATTGAAATACTATTTCTATCAGCTAATATCCCATAAGTTAACTTAGCCATTGCTGATAATGAACTATATTTACTTTCTTTAACCATAAATATTTTTGGTATTTGATAATATTTATTTTTACTTTCTGTTTCTAATGTGAAAAATCTTTTATTATCCATTTGTCTATTCTCCTTTAATAAATTTCTAAACCTTCTTCGTTATTTATTAGTGAACCATCTAAAAAACCTTTTATATATGTTCGTTTCAATTTATCTAACTTTGTTATTTTTTGTACTAGTTCTATTATTTCTAATATTTTTTTATCTTCTAAAGATTTCATTAGGCACCTCCATATTGTCTTGTTAATATTATTATAACACCTATGTTTAATTAGTTAAATACTTTTTGTTAATTTTAATTAAATTTGTTTAACTTGTTAGAAAATTAGATTGACTAGTTAATATTTATAATATAAAATTATTAAAGAGGTGAATGTGATGTTTGGAACTAGATTAAAAAAAATTAGGACTTGGTTTAAATTAAGCCAATCAGAATTCGCTGATAAATTAGGGGTAGATAAAACTTGGATTTCTTTACTCGAAAATAATAAACGTGATCCTGGTAACAGGTTAATAAGAGATATTTGTGATATGTTTGCCATTAATGAAATTTGGATTTTAACTGGTAAAGAGGAAATGTTTAAACCAGAAGCACAAAATGCTTTATTACTAAAAAATATACTTGAACTTTTAAATACTAAAGATTCTGAAACTATTGAATTAGTTGAAAAATTGATAAAATTAAAAGAACCCGATTTTAAAACACTCAAAACATTAATTGAACGTTTAAGTGAATAGGAAAAGGAGCTACCCTATCTTAGGTTAGCTCCTTTTCTTTTATTATTCGTAATTATTATACGATAATAATCATATAATAATTTTATTTCAAAATTATTCTTAGATTCATTCATCATCTTAATTATTTCTTTTTCATAATCCATTTTTATCAACTCCACCTAGTCTATTTTGCATCTGCAATTTTATATTACTAGATATGTATAGAAATTCAAAATTTCAAAATTTACTAAATTTATAATTACTTATTATCATATTTTTTCTAAAATATTATCCCTATCTTTTCAATTTAAAATCACTTCCAAAATTGATTTTTAGACTAATTATAAAAATTAATAAATATATTAATAATCCTAGTATTCTCTTTACCATTTTGTCAACTTTTTATATAAATTATGTTATTTAAATTACTTTTTTTACATTTCAATTACAATTATTGCATTTTAATTACTTTTACAGAAAAATATTTTATAGTTACTCTTTTATAGAAAAAAATATTAAAGGGATGTGTACATATGAAAAAAATATTTATACTTGCAGCTATTATTATTGTGGTTGCTGTGGTAGGTGCTGGCTGTTCAAAAGATACATCAACTCCTCCAAAAACAACATCATTATCAGCGCAATCTAAAAATTTACCACTCGGAACACAAGCTACTACAAAAACTGGCAGAATATATGTTAATATGGGGAAAACCTTTAAGGGAATAACAGGCATGAATGATTCTCAATTATTAATGGTTATGCCTGAATTAAGTGGTGGTGGTTATGATATTGGTTCTTATGGAGTTTTAAACTATAACAGTACTATGACAAATGAAACTTTAGTTCAATTTTTTAATGATATTGTAACAAAGTCAAATTGTAATTATATAGTTTTAATAAATGCCCAAGATCCTAAAGAAGGAATTTCACTCTCTTCAGCTGGAACACTTTCAAAAGGAGTAGTAACACATGAGTTTAATGACTATACAATTCAACATGATACAGAGTTAGCCCTTATTGATAAAACTGATAAAACATTCACATGGCAAAAGGCTTAATTTAAAGAGACTATAGAATTTATAGTCTCTTTTTTTAATATATATATCCAAAAACATACAGTTGTATTATATGTATTATATGTATTATATGTATTATATGTATTGCATACGTATGAAGCTAGTAATAGCAACAGTTAACAGAATAACATGACTACAATTTAAGGAAACATGACTACAATTTAAGGAAACATGACTACAA
>NZ_CAMQRY010000171.1 GCF_947036855.1 uncultured Clostridium sp. | reverse complement strand
CTCGCCTATTCAGCTTGGAAGGCTGACGTTCTACCAATGAACTATACCCGCAAAAAACTGGCTGGGATAGCAGGATTCGAACCTACGCATATCACAGTCAAAGTGTGATGCCTTACCGCTTGGCGATATCCCATTATGGTGTACCTTAAGGGATTCGAACCCCCGGCCCATGCCTTAGAAGGGCATTGCTCTATCCAGCTGAGCTAAAGATACATATTTCCAATTTTTCGTATTCATTAAGTCTCCTCAATGACTACAAAAGTAATTATAGTACCATATTCCCTTTATGTCAACCCTTTTCATTGTTTTTTTTTATTAATTTCTCAAATTAAGTTAAAATTTCATAATCTTTTACACTTATCATTTATATGGTAACATTTATAGTATACACTACATTTTAAGGAGATTATTCTATGAATTGTGAAGTTTGTAATTCTATAGGTGATATACACCACATTGTCCACAGGCGTGAAGGTGGACTTAATTTTAATATCAATTATAAATATCTTTGTAAAACTCATCATCGTGGAATTCATGGACCACATAGAAATAGAGTTATTGATTATACTTATAAATTAGAAATGCAAAATTTGCTCTACTCTACTTTTAGCAATACATATTATTCATTACATGAAATTAATAATATTTTAAAAATATCTATAAGTAGTAGAAAAAAAATATCTAGAAATGTCTTTCTTTATAAAGAAGGTTACAAAAATGTAGAGCTAATCTTTTTTCTTATGGGTAGTAAATTTTATTCTGACTATGGGCTTGAAGATTTAATTTTACAAACTGCAATAGATATGGAAAAATCTTTATACTAAAAATAATTTTGGATAAAAAAAAGGATTGTTATAAATAACAATCCTTTTTAAGGTTCTCTGATGGTGCAAACAGAGGGAGTCGAACCCTCACGCCCATAGTAGGCACTAGATCCTTAATCTAGCGCGTCTGCCAATTCCGCCACGTCTGCTTATTAAATATATTATATAATTATTCCCATATAATTGCAATAGTTTTTTTATTTTTTATTTTAATCATCATTTTATAACTACTATCGTATTATTTATTATATGAACTAATTATTTAATTTTCAAAAATTTTCTATAAATAATTGGTTGACATCAATTATTTATAGTCTTATAATTTACTCAATGGTAGCATTAATTTTACATGCTGCAAATATTTAATACGTTGATGAGACGAGTAAGCTTTAAAAATTTTCAGAGAGAAATACATTCGCTGTGAGTATTTTAAATGGATATTGCTGAAAACTACCTCTGAGTGGCTCCAATCCAGCCCGCATTACTGCGTTAAAGTATTTATAAAGTGGTACAATATTGTACAATTTGGGTGGAACCACGGGAATTCGAACTCTCGTCCCTTTTCTAGAAATAGAAAAGTGACGGGAGCTTTTTTATTTTTTAAACCTTTTTCCCGATATACTAAATTTATAAAAAGAAAAGGAGTTTTTAATATGATTAAGATTACATTAAAAGATGGTTCAATCAAAGAAGTTGAACAAAATAGTTCAGTTTTAGACATAGCAAATGCTATAAGCTCAGGGCTTGCTAGAAATGCTATGTGTGGAATTGTTAACGGAGAAGTTAAAGATTTAAGATATAAAGTTTCTGAGGATTCAGCTCTTGAAATATGTACTTGGGATTCACAAGAAGGTAAGGATGCATTTAGACATACTACTTCTCATGTAATGGCACTTGCTGTTAAAAGATTATTCCCAGAAGTTAAAGTAGCTATAGGACCTTCAATAGAGAATGGTTTCTACTATGATTTCCAAAAAGAAGGTTCTTTCTTAGTAACTGACTTTGAAAAAATAGAAAAAGAAATGAAGGCTATTATTAAAGAAAACCTTGCAATAGAATACTTCACTCTTCCTAGAAATGAAGCTTTAGAGTTTATGAAAGATGAGCCTTTTAAAATAGACCTTATTGAAGGTTTAGCTGATGATGCAATTATCTCATTCTATAAAATTGGTGATTTCACAGACCTTTGTGCTGGACCTCACTTATTATCACTTAAAGCAATCAAAGCTTTCAAACTTTTAAGAACAGCTGGAGCATACTGGAGAGGAAATGAAAATAACCCTATGCTTGCAAGAATATATGCTACTTCATTCCCTAAGAAGGCTGAAATGGATGAATATTTAGAAGCAGTTGAAGAAGCTAAGAAAAGAGATCATAACAAACTTGGTAGAGAGCTTGGAATATTCACAACAAGTGATATTGTTGGTCAAGGACTTCCATTAATGATGCCTAAGGGTGCTAAAACACTTCAAGTTCTTCAAAGATGGATTGAAGATGAGGAAGAAAGAAGAGGATATCTTCTAACAAAAACTCCTTCAATGGCTAAGAGTGATTTATACAAAGTTTCAGGACACTGGGATCACTACAAAGATGGTATGTTCTTACTTGGAAATGAAGATGATGAAGAGGTACTTGCTTTAAGACCTATGACTTGCCCATTCCAATATGAAATATACAAAGCTGAGCAACACAGTTACAGAGATCTTCCAAAAAGATATGCTGAAACAT
This sequence comes from uncultured Clostridium sp., assembly GCF_947036855.1. Taxonomy (GTDB): domain Bacteria; phylum Bacillota; class Clostridia; order Clostridiales; family Clostridiaceae; genus Sarcina. The sequence goes on along the minus strand of NZ_CAMQRY010000171.1, from coordinate 1,732 downwards.
CTACTCTATTCAGAAAAGAAGCTTCAGGAGAAATGCACGGTCTTATAAGACTTAGACAATTTACTCTTGCTGATGGTCACTTAGTTGTTAGACCTGACCAATTAGAAGATGAGTTTAAAGATGTTGTTGATTTAATCAAATATGTTATGACTACTCTTGGAATTCAAGATGACATCACATACAGATTCTCAAAATGGGATCCTAAAAACACTCACAAATATATCAATAAGCCAGAAGCTTGGGAATCAACACAAAACTTAATGAGAGATATCTTAAATCACCTTAATATTGACTTTACAGAAGCTGATGATGAAGCAGCATTCTACGGTCCAAAGCTTGATATCCAATTCAAGAATGTTCATGGTAAAGAAGATACAATCATTACAGTTCAAATTGACTTTGCTTTAGCAGAAAGATTTGATATGAACTACACTGATAAAGATGGAGAAAAGAAAAGACCTTACATCATCCACAGAAGTTCTATTGGATGTTATGAAAGAACACTTGCTATGCTTATAGAAAAGTATGCAGGAGCACTTCCTACATGGATGTCAGCTGTTCAAGCTAAGGTTCTTCCATTATCAGATAAATATGCTGAGTATGCTGATAAAGTTGCTAAAGACTTAACATACAATGGTGTTAGAGTTGAAGTTGACCATAGATCAGAAAAACTTGGATACAAAATAAGAGAAGCTAGACTTGAGAGAGCTCCTTATATTGTAATTGTTGGTGAGAAAGAAGAAGCTAACGGTGAAGTTTCAGTAAGAAGTAGAAAAAATGGAGAAGAAGGTTCAATGCCATTTGCTACATTCTTAAAGAACATCAAAGAAGTTATAGATAATAGAGAGCAATGCTAATTTTTTAGTAAAACTTTATGCACAAAGGGATACCAATATTAAATTGGTATCCCTTTTTTATCATTAATAATTAACACTCCAAGATGGATTGCTTATATAATTAACATATATAAACTCCTTTACTTGCCAGTCTAAAAATCTATTATTATTTTTTTCATTTAACTTATCAGAAAGTTCAATTGCTTTATTTACATCTCTATTTGATTTACTTCTGTCTGTACCTGTTGTATAAAGTTTGATAAGCATTAAAATAGTTTCTTCATTCTCACTATCTTCTTCATATGCCTTTTCATAATAATCCAAAACTTTCGCATAGTCATAAGTATTCTCTGATATTTTATCTGGCATTATCTTCACTAAAATATCTTTAATCTCTTCTGGGTATTCTACCTTTAATTCGTCACTTGTTAAATCAAACTGCCCAAATATATTGCTATTATATCTACTTGTTGTTTGCTTATCATCTTCTGGCTCTTTTTCAAAAGTATGACCTATATACATACCTTCTATATTATAATTTCCACTAGGTGCACTCATCATTTTATAAAATTCCAATTCTTCATCATCTTTATATATAGTTAGCATTTTTCCTAATTCATATGGAATATCTTCCCCTTTCCCCTCTTCTGCTACTTCTAATATAACTCTCTCACCATCAATTCTAGGATATACACCAGAGTAATCTGTTACATTTTCATAATCTATATTATCAGACTTCAAAACTAAACCTGAATTGTATTCAACCTCTATAAGCTCTCCTCCAGTTACAACCTGTGATTTTATTACTTCATCTGATTTTAATATTTCTATATTAACATCTTTCCCTCTCTCTACATTTACAATTGAACCTTCCATCATAGGATTATCTATACCTG
>NZ_CAMQRY010000170.1 GCF_947036855.1 uncultured Clostridium sp. | reverse complement strand
AACTTTCTGATGGGTCTAAATCTTTAGTCAGTGGAATGGGTAAACTTTTAGATGGATCTCAAAGTCTTAGTACTGGAGTTTCTAAACTTTCTAGTGGTTCAAACACTTTAGAGTCTGGAATTGATAAACTTTATGGTGGGTCAAATACACTTATAGATGGAGTTTCTAAACTTTCTGATGGGTCTAAGAGCCTTGTATCAGGAGCTACAAAGCTTCAGGGTGGTTCAAGCTCACTTGTAAACGGAGTTTCTAAACTAGAAAATGGTTCAAACTCACTTGTAAGTGGAATAAATTCATTATCTAGTGGTTCTAAAACTTTAAATAGTGGTGCTAAACAACTTGCATCTGCTTCTTCTAGTCTTGCTAGTGGAATGAATAGTCTTCATAGTGGAGCTAGTCAAATCCAAGAAGGACAAGCTGGAATCTCTAAAGAGATGGCAGTTTTAAAAGAACTTATCGCTAGTGGAAATACACAAAAAGCATCTGCTCTTTTAAATCAAATGTCAGAGCAAAATGCTAAATTACAAGCTGGAATGAGCAGTCTTAGTAGTGGTATTAAGAAAGCTAATTCTGGAGCTATGGAAATTAGTGGTGGTGCAAATAACCTTAGTGGTGGACTATCAAAATTAAATAGCGGAATAAATTCTGCAAAAGCTGGTGCAAATCAGTTAAATGGTGGACTTGCATCTGCTAAAAATGGAGCTATTGCTTTAAATAGTGGAATTTCTGAACTTTCAAATGGAGCAAAAGCCTTAAATGGTGGGCTTTCACAAGTTAGCACAGGAGCTAGTGCATTAAATAATGGACTAAATTCTGCAAGAGGTGGAGTTTCTGAGCTATCTAATGGTCTAAAATCAGTTGGTTCTGGTGTTGGAACATTAAACTCAGCTATTTCATCAGCTAAAACTGGAGCATCTACTCTTAGCACAGGACTTGTAAGTGCTAATACAGGTGCTACAGATTTAAATAATGGACTTGAAAGTGGATATAAAAATCTTAATGATAATGTTACATTCACAGCTGCTCAAATGAGTGATTTCATTGCAAACCCTGTAATTTTAAATACAATTGCAATAAATCCTGTTGCTTCATATGGAGAAGGATTCGCTCCTTACTTCATGGGAATAGCATTATTTGTTGGAGCTATGTATGCATATTACATGGTAAGTGCATTATCAAGAAAATTTGAAGGTAGCTTCACAAGAAGATTCATAAAAATGTACATTATTGGTGCAATTTTATGTATTCTTCAAGCTCTAGTTATGAGTGCTATAATCTACTATGGTTTAGGTGTTCATACATCAACTCCACTGTGGTTCTTTGGTGTAAATATAATAACTACAATTGCCTTATTTAGTTTAATGAATGGTCTACATTATATTATAACTCCTATTATGAAGGGAGCACTTGTTGTAATAATGGTACTACAATTTACTGCGTGTGGTGGTTCATACCCAGTACAAGTAATGCCAGCATTTTATAATATGATACATCCATTCCTTATATTATCTTACGGTGTTGATACAATGAGAATGGCTATAAGTGGGATAAATTATAGCATATTCTATAAGGATCTTGGGATTCTTGTATTATTCATAGTCGGATCACTAATTATTGGATATGCAGTTGGATATATTAAAACTCATATAACACATAAAAGGGTCTTAAAAGAAAGATCAGAACTAATTGAAGAAAAAGAAGCTTATAATCAGTATGTATAATTATAAAGTTTAAATATCACAAGAGAAAAAAGCATCTTAAAAGGAACTAACCTTTTAAGATGCTTTTTATTATATTAATTTATTTACTTCCATTTCTACACCACTTAGCAAAACTCTCACAATTATTAAAAATCAAATTATATTTATTTTCATTTAATCTTGAAAGTGCTCTTTGCACAATTTCTGTACTTAAAAATCTCATAGGACTTAAATTTTCCTTCATTATATATACAGTAGCTCCATCAGCAAAATATTCAACAGATGTTTTTGAAACACTTGCCCGTAGATAATGCACTACTTGTCCATCTCCAATATAAATTCCATGATGAGTATATCCAAGTCTTTGAACATATAGATGATCACCTAAATTCATATCAGCATTTTTTATAACACCATTTGATTTAGCTCTAGAAATTCCATCTAAACTACAAGCATCATTAGCATTTAAAATTGTATCAGTTACATTATTAGCAGTTTTTAAAATACTACCTACTATTTTATTCTTTTCTGATAAATATTCTTCATGCTCTCCCCTATTTTTTCTTCTATACTCATCAATTTTTTTCAAGTCTTTTGTTGGAACTTTAATTACTAAACTACCTGTACTTAATACATCTTTTAATAACCCCATCATAAATCCCTCCATTTTCCATTGCTGCTATATTACTTATATTACTACAAACAAAAACTTAGTCAAATATTTTAAGAGTTCATACTTAAATATCTCTCTACTATACTATCTATTACTGGTAACTCAGGTGACTTTGCAACTTCAACCCCAATTCTAGTACATAAATCAACAATTATACTCGCTATATAATCATCTCTTACTATAATTGTCTTTGGTCTACCACTAGCAAATATATAATTTACAATACCATCAAAAATTATATCACTCTCTGAATCAGAAATCTGTACAAGCTCCTGTGCACAAAGTACTTCTTGTGTATTACTAGCAAGTAAAAATCTTTTAGGAATTATAGGTTTTCTATACTTTGCATCTATTACTCCAGCTCCTAAATAAGCTATATCAAGTTCTAAAACATCTTCACTTTGTTCTATTTTTTTAAGTTTATGTATTAATACCTTATCATCTAAAGTTATAAATATATGTTCTTTTTTAGATACTATTAAATTCCCCTGTGAAGCTTCCCAAACCTTATTTTTCATATTATAAGCATACATTAAAGTTTTACCTTTTTCAAAATCTATATCTAACCCTTTATTATACTCAATAAGTGCATTATAAAGATTTGTAAGAATCTTTGTAAATCTTATAACTTCTTTACTTGTTAGCATATAATCAACAAAATTCTTCTCATAACTTCTAAAATAAATATAATTATTTTCACCTTTAAAGTTAAACCCTAAATCTTTTATAATTTTTAGTTCCTGCTCTGTCAAATCTTCCTTATCACCCAAATTGCACATAAGACAGTTTTGATACCTAATAAGTTGATGTTCTGAAACTTCTACATTTTCTAGTAATTCAAAAAAATCTTCCATTTGCTTCTTACCATCATAAGCAGCAATTCCATACATATCTCCCTGCTTTCCTAACATACTACAAATACATGGTTCATTTGTTTCCTTATCCATTATAGTTATTAAATCCATATCATATAACTTTTCCCATGGCTTTAATTCCTTAAGCTTTATAGCAATATCATATAATTCTTTCCATTCTTTTAAGTTTGCTTCTATTCTCATATCTTTTCTCCTCTATATCTCTTCTTATGTATTATCATTAATTTATTATAAGTATACACTATTATTTTAAAGATTAAACAATCTATTTTAATACAAAAAAATAAAGTAGTTAAATTAAATCTAACTACTTTTCCTCAACCTATTTAAAATGATTTTCATCTAAATCAATTCCGAACTCTTTCATATCTTTTACCATTCTATTTTCTGCCATTCTAGCATAAGCTTCTCTAAGTCCACTCTTCACTTTATTTAACATTTAAAATTACTCCTATTTGCATTATATTTTCCGATAATATAATACTCCATATTTTTTTATTTCATATAAAGATATCTCTACATATCTTTTCTCATTTACTATATGTTCATTATATCATAATTTTGCATTAAAATCTCATATTTTTTCAATTATTTTTAATAATACCCTGTAAACTTAGCAATAAAGCTACTCAAATCATTATACCCCATATAGGTATATAAATTAATTACTGAAAGAAAGTCATTTTTTTAATAATTAATAAAGTTTTTATATTCCCTATATTTATTAACAAATTAAGAGTAAAAAAATTGAAGAAAAAGCAGCATAAAAGGAATCCTTTTACACTGCTTTTTTCATATTAAAATTGTATTTTAGCTATCTAAAGTATGTTAGCATATATTCTACCTAAATCAATTTCTAAATTTGGAAAGACTATTGATTTATATATATCTGTACTCTTATAAATATTAGCAACTCTATAATAATCATTAAAAAGTTTATATTATTCTACTCTTCCATCTTGATATACTAAACAATATTCTTTAACTCCATATATAGAATATAAATTCATTTTCTCAATAGTATCAAGTTTTGCATTTGATTCAGATACTACCTCAAATATCAAAGTTGGAACAGTAAGGTATGATTCCCCTCTCTCTTCAAA
>NZ_CAMQRY010000169.1 GCF_947036855.1 uncultured Clostridium sp. | reverse complement strand
TCATGCAGAGGAACAATGCAGGCAGCAGGGAAAGATGCAATCCATATATTAGACCTTATGTTTGGAAAAGAAACATATATGGCTAGTGATGCAAAAGCTAGAGGATATGTAACTGAAGAGGAAATGTGGGCTAATAGACTTGAAACAAAAACAAGACTTGAAAACTTAAAATAGATATAAGATATAGGGTGTTATACAAATATATGTATAGCACTCTATTTTTCTATATAAAAATAATTATTAGAATAAATCAAGATAATAAATTGTTAAGAGTATTTATATAATTGTAAGAGAAGAGTAATTATATAAATAGTGTTTTTGAAAGAAAAATAATTTATAATATTAATACAGATAAGTATTAAGAATGTGAAATTTAGCAATAATATAAGTGTATAATAAATATAAAGACAATATAAAGCAGAATTATAAAAGCTAGAAATACGAAGCTAGCTATTACATAAAGGTAAGAATTATAGGAGGGGTAACTTGGGAGATAATAAAAAGAAATATATTAAGTGGACAATTATAATAATAGCTTTGACAGCTATACTTGTACCAATTTTTATGAATATAGATAAATGGATACATTTTTTAAGCGACCCTAATCAAATAAAAGAATTAGTTTTAAGTTATGGGCATTATAGTACATTAGTATTTGTTATACTTCAAATACTTCAGATTATAATATTCTTTATACCAGGGGAAGTTGTTCAATTTGCAGGTGGTTATATTTTTGGACCATATCTTAGTTTTCTTCTATGTATTATAGGTGTAGTGATTGGTAGTGCAATTACATTTTCTATATCAAGAAAGTTTGGAAAACCACTTTTAGAGAAGATAGTTCATAAGGATAGCTTATGGATAGTAAGAAAACTTGAAGATGCAAAACATCATAGAGAAGAAAAACATCCAAATAAAAAGAAGAAAAGACACCCTAAAACAATTATATTTATCTTATATATGATACCTGGGATACCAAAAGATATACTAGGATATATAAGTGGAATAGCAGATATTAGTCTTAAAGAGTTCTTGATAGTTTCAACAATAGCAAGATCACCAGCTCTTTTTGTATCATGTTTCTTTGGAGATAAACTAGAGGTTATAAAAGATAAGATTTTAAGTGAAAGTTTAGGGTTTAATGCAATGCTTGTTATTGGAGTGATAGTTGCAATTGCTGGGATATTCTTTTTAGGGAGAAAACTTATACAGAAAATGAAAGAAGAGGATTAGCTTGCTAATCCTCTTCTTTAGTTAATTTTGTTTTTAACAGAAACATTTATTATAATAGTTTCAACTATAAGCAGAATAATTACTGAAACTGCACAAAGCATAAAGAAACTTTCAGGAAGTATGGTGATAATAGAATCATTTACCTCATTAAAAATCCAGTAGTCATTAGAAAATAAAGCCTTATGCATGAGGTTAAATATCTTTGTAAAATCTATAATTATAAAACTTGTTATAAAAACTAAAAAGCCTAGTATAAGACCATTAAAGTAATTTCTAAGAGTTACAAGATTTCCATTTATTCTACTCATTAGTTTTGTTTTATCATAAAAAAATCTTTTATATATGATATATGTTAAAAGAAACATTATTGTCGCAAGTGATATAATGCAAAGTATTGTAAAGATAACTTTCACATCAAAAAAGTGCATCTGTCCATTTTGACTTATAGTGAAATTTTTGAAGTTTAAATTTTGTATTAGTGGATTCATGACATAATCTATAATTCTATTGTAATCTAGTAAAATTTCTTCATGAGGAAGATTAGTCATAATTGAAAGATTGTTTTTAACAGCAAAGTACTCAAAAATAAATTTACTATTAAAAACAGCAATTATATTAATTGATATTAAAAAGATAAATCCTAGCATAGCAAAGCTTAAATATTTTAAATTTTTTAGCATATATATTTTCCTTTCTATAATTGATATATTTAGATTATTGCCAAATTTAAACTAGTTTAGTATTATATTATGAAAAAATATATTATAATGTTTTATAGTTAGAGAATTTATTTTGGAGGTATAAGGATGAATATTAAACCACTTGGAAATAGGGTAGTTATCAAGAGAGCAGAAGCAAAAGAACAGACTAAGAGCGGAATACTTTTAGCAGGTTCAGCAAAAGAGAAACCACAGTACGCAGATGTTGTAGCTGTAGGACCAGGACTTATTGTTGATGGAGTAAGACAGGAAATGGAAGTCAAAGTTGGCGATAAAGTTTTATACTCACAGTATGTTGGAACAGACATTAAAATAGATGGTGAAGAAGTTATTATCTTAAAAGAAGATGATATTTTAGCTATTATAGAATAAGTTTAGAAGTAGGGAAATAAGTAGTAGAGAACTACTTAGTATAAATTAGGAGGGAATTTAAATGGCAAAGTCAGTAATGTTTGGTGAAGAAGCAAGACGTGCAATGCAAAATGGAGTTGATAAATTAGCTAATACAGTTAAGGTAACTCTTGGACCTAAGGGGAGAAATGTAATTTTAAGCAAGAAATATGGTAGTCCACTTATCACAAATGATGGGGTTACAATAGCTAGAGAGATAGAACTTGAAGATGCATATGAAAATATGGGAGCACAGCTTGTTAAAGAAGTTGCTACAAGAACTAATGATGTTGCTGGAGATGGTACAACAACAGCTACATTACTTGCACAGGCTATTATTAAAGAAGGACTTAAAAATGTTACAGCAGGAGCAAATCCTATTTTAGTTAGAACAGGAATTAATCTTGCAGTTTCAAAAGTTGTAGAACAACTTACTTTAATATCTAAACCAGTAGATGGAAAAGAAGATATAGCAAGAGTTGCAGCAATTTCAGCAGGTGATGAAAACATAGGACTACTTATAGCAGATGCTATGGAAAGAGTAGGACATGAGGGAGTTATCACTATTGAAGAGTCAAAATCAATGGGTACAGAACTTGACGTAGTTGAGGGAATGCAATTTGATAGAGGATACTTATCACCTTATATGGTTACTGATGCAGAAAAAATGGAAGCACTTTTAGATGTTCCTTATGTTTTAGTAACAGATAAGAAAATAAGTACATTCCAAGAGATACTTCCAATACTTGAGCAAATTGTTAAGGCGGGTAGAAAATTATTAATAGTAGCAGATGATGTAGAAAGTGAAGTTATAGCAACAATAGTTGTAAATAAACTTCGTGGTACATTTAACTGTGTAGCAGTTAAAGCTCCAGGTTTTGGAGATAGAAGAAAAGAAATGCTTAAAGATATTGCTATATTAACAGGTGGACTTGTTATATCAGAAGAACTTGGAATGGATATAAAAGAAGCTAATCTTTCAATGCTTGGTCAAGCAGAAAGCATAAAAGTTAATAAAGAGAATACTGTAATAGTTAATGGAAAAGGAAATTCAGAAGATATTAAAAATAGGATTTCTCAAATTAAATCACAACTAGAAGTTTCAACATCTGAGTTTGATAAAGAAAAGCTTAAAGAAAGACTAGCAAAACTTGCTGGTGGAGTAGCAGTAGTAAAAGTTGGAGCTGCAACAGAAACAGAGCTAAAAGAAAAGAAACTTAGAATTGAAGATGCATTAAATGCAACAAAAGCTGCTGTAGAAGAGGGGATTGTTGCTGGTGGTGGAACTGCTTATATTAATGTAATAAACAAAGTTAAAGATTTAAGTTCTGACATTTCTGATGAGCAAGTAGGAATAAATATAATAATTAGAGCCTTAGAAGAACCAATGAGACAAATAGCATTTAATGCTGGAGAAGAAGGTTCAGTAATAGTAGAAAAAGTTAAAAATCTTGAAGTAGGAATGGGATATGATGCTTTAAGAGGAGAATATAAAAATATGATGAGTGCTGGAATAGTAGACCCAACAAAAGTAACAAGATCAGCACTACAAAATGCAGCATCTGTAGCAGCAACATTCCTAACAACAGAAGCAGCAGTAGTTGATATTCCAGAACCAGTTCAAGCTATGCCACAACAAGGTATGGATGGAATGTACTAAAATTAAATTTAAAGATAAAAATCAAATTTAATTTTAATTGGAAATTGATTACAATTATATAAGTGATTAAAGATTAAACCCAAAAAGTTAAATAAAATAATATTTAAGATAACATGTAGAGATTATACTCTATGTGTTATTTTTTTTGCTTTTAAATAATAAATATAACAATAAATTAAAATACATTAATAAGTAAATGTGGTAAAATTATACTTAAAAGAAATGAAATGAATATAACTAAATTTGATTAATTTAAGGGGATTGATTTTATGAGGAGAGTAAAAAAAGGAATGACACTTTTAGAAGTTGTTATAGCACTTGGAATAATGGCAATAATGATTGGACCATTAATGAGTTCACTTCTAACAGC
>NZ_CAMQRY010000168.1 GCF_947036855.1 uncultured Clostridium sp. | reverse complement strand
AAAGAGCTTGTTAAAGATAGAATTAAGACTATAACAGGTAAAGATATAAAGTTTTATGAGTATAATTTATTAGATGCTAAGAATGTTGAAAAAGTTTTTAGTGAAAATAAAATTGATTCAGTTATACATTTTGCTGCATTTAAAGCAGTAGGAGAGTCAACACAGAAGCCACTTGAATATTATCATAATAATATAACAAGTACATTAGTTGTTCTTCAAACAATGAAAAAGTTTGGAGTTAAGAACTTTGTATTTAGTTCATCTGCAACTGTTTATGGGCAAAGTAAGGTCATTCCAATAACAGAAGAGTGTGATTTATCAGCAACAAATCCTTATGGAGCAACAAAGCTGATGATTGAAGATATACTTAGAGATTTATATAAAGCTGATGATTCATTTAATATAGCTCTTTTAAGATACTTTAATCCAGTAGGGGCACATGAGAGTGGATTAATAGGTGAGGACCCATCAGGAATACCAAATAACCTTATGCCATTTATAACTAAAGTTGCAATTGGTGAACTTAAGGAGCTTAGTGTATTTGGTGATGATTATGAAACTAAAGATGGAACTGGTGTTAGAGATTATATCCATGTTGTTGATTTAGCAGTAGGTCATATAAAAGCTTTAAATAAGCTTGTAACAAATTCAGGACTTGTAACTTATAATCTTGGTACAGGTAATGGATATTCAGTTTTAGAGCTTGTTAATGCATTTGCAAATGCTAGTGGAAAGGAAATTCCTTATAAAATAGCAGCAAGAAGACCAGGGGATATAGCAGTTTGTTATGCTGACCCTAAGAAAGCTAATGAAGAGCTTGGATGGAATGCTACTAAGAGTGTTGATGATATGTGTAAAGATTCTTGGAACTGGCAAAGTAATAACCCAAAAGGATATAATTAAAAATAGATAATTAGCCCACAAAGAATTTTGTATTTAAGGATACAAGATTCTTTTTTTGATATAGATATTTGTTATACAGATGTATTAAGCAAAATATAAATTGGAGAATTAAAAATAGAGTTATATTAATTAAAATATAACTCTATTTGACGTGAATTTATTGTCATTCTTAGTGGGTAAGAATGAATCTCATCTTATAATAATTAATAACTATTTACAATATAAGATTAACATAAATGAATATTAAAATAAATTCTTATAAGTTGTTAAATTTAATAGCATAAGGGAGAGTTTTAGTGATAACAAGTAATAAATAGATTGCTTTTTAACTATATAGTTAAAAAAAGGAAGATAAATATAAGCATTTAATTAATAGTTTATGAGTTGTCAAAAAAATCAGTGGAAACCTTTTAAAATTTAAAGTTAATATAGTAAAGTTTCATAAAAATATGAATATTTTGGCTAAAATGTGCAAAAAATATTAAAATGAGATTTTATAGGCAAATATAAAATTGACAATTATAGAAAATATATTTAATATAAAGTGAAAGCAAATTCAGATAAAGAAAGCATACGAATGATAAAGCTTACCGAGGGAGGTAATTATTATAAATATGAAGAATTCCTCAAGGGGAATACTTATTTTAACAATGACTAATGTACTATCAAAAATATTATCATTAGTATATATACCACTTCTTATTGTAAATATAGGAAGTGATGGATATGGAAACTATTACTCAGCATATCTTGTATATACATTTATATATATGGTAACTATTGCTGGCTCATCAAGTGCAATACCAAAGCTTATAGCAGAGTATAGTGGTTCAGGTCATGAGAGAGATGCTATGGCTAGTTTTAAAATTGGTAGGGTATTTTTACTTGGAATGGGAATTTTTATGACTTTAATTTTAATTATAATATCAGGTGTAGTTGTTAATTATACTGGGCTTGAAAATAGTAGAATAGCAATATTAGCACTTGCACCAGCTATACTTATTACAGCTGTGAGTAGTGCCTATAGAGGATACTTCCAAGGAAGACATAATCTTGCACCACTTGGTATATCACAATTTATAGAGCAAGTTTTAAATGTTGTATGTAGTTTGTTCTTTTCATGGTGGCTTATGAAATATAGTTTGGCACTTGGAGTAGCAGGTGGAGCTATAGGAACAGCAATTGGAGCGCTTGCTTCTGTTATATATCTTAAAATAAAGTATAAAGAAGATTTAAGAAAAAGAGGAAGAGTTAAATCTCAACCTAGAAAGCATAATGACAGACATATATTTAATTATATATGGAAATATTCAGTACCGCTTCTAGTTTCAGCTTTGATTCTTTATGGTGGAAATAATCTTTTCGACCAAATGATTATAACAGGAAGACTTTCAGAGCTTGGTTATTCACAAGCACAATTTAGTGTGATGTTTGGTGATTTTGGTAAATACACACAACTTATTAATTTACCAATGATTATTATTAGTTCACTTGCTTTATCAGTTTTCCCTATTATAGCAAGAGAAAATGCTTCGAAAGATAAGACGAAGCTTAATGAGGGAATAGCTAAAGTATTTAAAATTGGGTTTATGATAGGACTACCAGCTGCTGTAACTTTATCAGTTTTAAGCAAGGCAATATTCCATTTTATATATTTTAAAGTGGGACTTACAGGTGGAGCAGAGCTTATGGTATTTGGGGGATATGTATTTATATTCTCATCAATTTATCAGTTAAGTGTTACTATGCTTAATAGCCTTGGAAGGGTTAGAGCAGGAGCTGTAACTTCATTTATAAATGTGGCAGTAAGACTTGTAGTTGATTTTATATTTATAGGAATTGCGAGTATAAATATTTATGGGGCTATAATTGGATTACTTCTTTCAAATTATGTTGGGATGATGATTAATATAAAGATTGTTGAAAATCATACAAAAACAAAAGAATCTTACCTTAATAGTATTATAAAGCCAGCTATAGCAGCTATATTTATGGGGATAGCACTGGCTGTAGTTTACTTTATTATGAGTGAAATTATTGGAATGGTCTTTGGAGCAACTTCAATACCAGGACTAGGTGGGTATATTACTAATGCGATAGCTCTAGTTATAGCTGGATATGTAGGTAGTATTGTTTATCTTAAAGTTATGATTAAAACTAAAGGTATGGAAAATGAAGATTTATCTATTTTCCCAAGAAAGCTTAAAAAGTTATTTTTCATATAAAAGAGAATACTATATAATACAAAACAACCTTTGAAATAATTTCAAAGGTTGTTTTATTTTTCTATTAAAATCGCAATTTCAGAAAGTTCAAAGCTCTCGTTTGTTAGATATCTTTTTTCAAGTAAATATGATTTTCCATCTAAATTTATAAGTGGGAAGTTACCATATTTTTCACCACTATCAAAACATACTTTTCCAATGCTATTAAGGTAAGTAACAACAGATTCGTTAAATCCTGTTTTTTTATTTGTGTGGTTAATATCAAATTTTATTGTAAGTGTCTCTTTTCCTATACTATACATAGGCTTGATTAAATTTTTAAATAATGTTGTCAAATAAAGAACCTCCTTATAATCTATAAAATTTCTAATTTTAATAATTATATACCAATCCTAAATCATTGTAAACGTTATATGGGTAAAAAAGTAAAAATTTTTCAGAAAATCTATAATATTTTATGAATTGGATAAAAAAGAATGAGATATTAAATTAAATCATAAATAAAATAGGCATTTTGCAATAAAAAAATTATGGAATGTAGAAATTTGTATATTTAAAAGATGTGTAAAAAGCTAGATATCTTCTTTTTTAGAAAGATTATCTAGCTTTTTACACTTAATTTATTAAAAGTGCTAGTTCAGTTCTGTTATCAACTTCTAATTTATCAAGGATTTTTGTTACATAATTTTTTATAGTACCTTCTGATAAAAACAATGTTTTTGATATATCTTTATTTGAAAGACCTTTAGAAATAAGTAGTGCTACATCTTTTTCACGCTCGGTAAGTACAGATAAATCAAAGTCTGCCTGAATTTTTTTAGGGCTAGGTGTTGCTAAAAGTTCGCTAAGTTTACTTGCTACATCAGAGTGGATAAGTAGATTACCTTTATAAATAGTTTTAACTGCATCTATTATTTCATCAGGACTAGCATCTTTTAGAAGATAGCCAGAAGCTCCATTTTTAAGTGAATCAAATATATAGTCGTTATCATTAAATGTTGTAAGTATTAGGATTTTGCTATTTGGAAATTGTGATTTAATTTCAAGTGTAGCATCAACACCATTCATAATTGGCATTCTAATATCCATTAAAATTACATCAGGATTTAGCTCATTAGTAAGTTTTATAGCATCTCTACCATTTTCTCCTTCAGCAAGTATATTTATTTCATCATCAAGTGATAGTATCATTTTAAGACCTTCTCTTATTATGCTTTGGTCATCAATAAGTATTATGTTAATCATATAAATCTCCTTATTTTAAATCTTTATTATCTTTAGTTGGTAT
>NZ_CAMQRY010000167.1 GCF_947036855.1 uncultured Clostridium sp. | reverse complement strand
AGTCTAAACTATTTTGCAATTTTTCAAAAGAAGAACTACAAAATTTAAAAGCTTCAAAAAACTATTTTATAAAATCATACAATGCAGATGATGTTCTTTTTATAGAAGAAGAGGACTGTGAACATTTAAGTATTATCTTAGATGGAAAAGTTGAACTACAAAAATTAGATGTACATGGAAATATTTTAATAGTATCATCATTTGAAACTGGTAACAGTTTTGGTGAAGCATTACTATTTGGTGATAGACATTTATACCCAATGTCACTTGTAGCTAAAGAATCATGCGTTGTAATACACATACATAAAGATTACATATTCAAACTTTGCCTAGAGAGTGAAACATTCCTTAGAGAACTACTTAGATTATTCTCTAATAAAGCTCTTATACTAAGTTCAAAATTAAAACAAGTAAGTATGAACTCTCTTAGAGAAATGATTGCACACTTCCTTGTAACAAAATATAACCAAACTCAAAATCCTATTATTACAACACATATGAGTAAAAAGGAATGGTCAGAAAAGTTAGGTGTAAGAAGACCTTCTCTTTCAAGAGAGCTTATGAAAATGAAGGAAGAGGGACTTATAGAGTACAACAGAAAAGAAATTCATATAAAAGATATAGAAAGATTAGAAGAATTTATATAGAAGATATTAAGCTGATATTAGTCTAATATTCAACAAGTTGTTTCAATTCTATAAACTTTGTTCACATAAAGTTTATATTTGTCATACAAACGACACATTAATCCTGTATATTAATAAATGTAACGTAGCTAAAACACTAATTTAATTTTACCCCTTAAATTGAACATGCTTAGGGTTCGTCCCCCTTACACAGACCCTAAGCAATGTTTCTTTTCACCAAGTAGACCTAGGTAACGGAAACCTAGGTCTTTTTTTTATATTTTTTTACAAATTGGTTACTTTATAATTACTTTATAATTACTTTCAGTATATGACACAATTCTGCCATATTACTACGTTATATTAGTAATTGTAACGTAGCTAAAACACTAATTTAATTTTACCCCTTAAATTGAGCATACAAGGGAATTGTCCCCCTTAAACAGTCCCTTGTATGTTTCTTTTCACCAAGAGACCTAGGTAACGGAAGCCTAGGTCTTTTTTTATACTTTTTTATTTAAATCAAAACTATTTTACTTTCTTTTTTTCAAAATATATAATTCCTCATTAGCTTGTTTTGTATCTATTCTTGAAAATAAAAAACCACCCATTGTTATATTTATATTTTCAAGTTCTTCAAATTTAAAATTAATCTTATCTATATTGAGCATCTTTCTTATCTTATCAGCAGTCTTTGGAATTATAGGCTCTAAAAGATTTCCAAGTGTACTAACAACTAAACTACAATTATACATAACTTCTTTACACCTATTTGGATCATTCTTAAATAAAATCCATGGCTTTTCATTATCAAAATAGTTATTAGCATCTACTGTAAGTTTTAAAATTTCATTTATAGCAATATTTATATTTCCAGCCTCAATACACCTTGAAACTTTTTCATAACTTTTTACTATCATACTCTCAATAGACTTATTAACCCTTTGCTTACCTAAAGAACCTTCATAATATTTATCAATAAAACTAAGTGTTCTATTTATAAAATTACCATATGTCCCAAGAAGCTCGGTATTATTTTTATTTATAAATTCTCTCCAAGTAAAATTAGCACCTCTATTATTAAGTCCTGTACTTAAAAGATAATATCTTATTACATCTGAATCATATTTTTTAATAATATAATCAAGCCAAACAACCCAATTTCTATTACTTGAAAACTTCTTACCCTCAAGTTCCATATGCTCTGATGATAAAATTCTAATATTACATTCTTCATATCCAAGCCCTGCTACTATACAAGGCATAACAACGCAGTGGAATGGTATATTGTCTTTACCATGTAATAAATAGATTCTAGCACTCTCTGTATTCCAATAATCAGTAAACTCTTCATTTCTTTCTTCTATTATTTTTTTTGAAGCACTCATATATCCCATAACTGCCTCTATCCATACAAAAACTTTTTTATCAGTAAAATTTTCTATTGGAATATCTATTCCCCATTCAATATCTCTACTTAAAACTCTATCACGAAGTCCTTCATCTAAATATCTTTTTGTAAGTTTTAAAGCATTGTCTTTCCAACCTAGTTCCTTACTTATAAGCTTCTTTAAATAATCTTCAAATGTTGATAACTTAAAAAACAACTTATCCACAGTTTCATTCTTTAAAACTCCATCACACGAAGTATGTTTATTATTTTCAATAAATCTATCTCCTACTTCTTCATTACACTTATAACATTTGTATACTTCAACTTCTTTTGAATATATAAGTCCCTTTTCACTTAAAATTTTTATAAATTCCTTAACTGTTTTTTCATGGTATTCCCCACTTGTTTTAGCAAAGTTATCAAATGAAAAATCAAGTTTTTCAAAGTCATTCTTAAACTTTTCATGATAATAATCACTCACAAACTTTGGAGATTTTTTTAGAACATTAGCTTTTTTTAAAACAAGTTCCCCATGACAATCTGAACCAGACACAAAAACAACATCATCACCCTTAGCTCTATGATATCTTGCTATTGCATCACCAGGAAGCCAAGCTGAAACTCTTCCTATATGAAGTGGACCATTTGCATATGGCCATGCATTTCCTACAACTATTTTCATTATTACCCCCACTTTACCATTTTTTAAAATTTTCACTAATTATATTTTATTATATAATCACATCAAATACTTATTATTTTTATATTAACTTTTCAGTAAATCGCTTATCATATTTTTTAAATCTAAATAAATCTTTATACAGAAAAAACTAACCAAAGATAAATATCTTCGGTTAGTTTTATATCTAGATTAAATTATCTAACTTGGCTTCCTGTTTTCATTTCACCAGGATTAACAAGAATTAACTCTGAATCATCAGATGGAGCCGCAGCTATAATCATCCCTTGTGATAATTCACCTCTTAATGTTACTGGTTTTAGGTTAGCAACTAAAACAACATACTTACCAACTAGTTCTTCTGGCTTATAGTGCATTGCTATTCCTGAAATTACTTGTCTTTCTTCTCCTGCTAAATCAACTTTAAGTTTAAATAACTTCTTAGCTTTTTTAACTGGCTCACACTCAAGAACTTTAACAACTCTTAAATCTATTTTTTCAAAATCATCAATTGTGATTTCTTCTTTTATAGGATTCTTTATAACTTCCTCATTTACTGCTGACTTAGCTTCTTCAAGAGTTTTAAGTCTTAACTCTTCAAGTTCAGCAAGTTTAGCTTCAACATCTATTCTTGGGAATATAACATCACCTTTTTCTACAACTGTTCCAGCTTTTGTTCCATCAAATGATGATAAGCTCTCCCATGTTGTCACATCATTTTTAAGTTGTGCATTCATTTTCTCACTTGTTGATGGTAAGAATGAAGAAAGCATAACTGAACTAAATCTTAATGATTCCATTAAGTTATACATAACAGTTCCAAGTCTTCCTTTATTCTCTTCATCCTTAGCAAGAATCCAAGGTGTAGTTTCATCAATATATTTGTTTGTTCTACTTATAAGCTCCCAAATTGTAGCAAGTGCTTCTGGAATTTTATAGTTTTCCATGAAATCTTCAACTTTCTTTGGTGCTGCAAGAGCCATATTTATTAACTCATTATCTATAGCTTCCTTAGCAATTGGTGCTGGCATAACTCCATCAAAATACTTACAAACCATAGCTATTGTTCTTGATAATAAGTTTCCAAGGTCATTAGCTAAATCTGCATTTGTTTTCTTAATGAATGTTTCATTACTGAATAATCCATCTGAACCAAATGGTATCTCTCTTAATAAGTAATATCTAACAGGGTCTATACCAAATTCATTAATTAAAACAACTGGGTCTACAACATTCCCTTTAGATTTTGACATTTTACCACCTTCAACAAGTAACCAACCATGTCCGAATATTTGCTCAGGTAATTCTTCACCAAGAGCCATAAGCATTATTGGCCAGTATATTGTATGGAATCTTAAAATATCTTTACCTATTAAATGAACATCAGCAGGCCAGAATTTTTTATATAAAGTATCATCTTCTTGACCATATCCAAGAGCAGTTATATAGTTTGATAACGCATCTATCCAAACATATGTTACATGACCTGGATCAAATTCTACTGGAATCCCCCAGTTAAAACTTGTTCTTGAAACACATAAATCTTGAAGACCTGGTCTTAAGAAGTTATTAAGCATTTCATTTTTTCTTGATTCTGGTTGAATAAAGTGTGGATTATCTTCAATATGTTTGATTAATCTATCCGCATACTTACTCATTTTAAAGAAATAAGCTTCCTCTTTAGCAGTTTCAACTGGTCTTCCACAATCAGGACAGTTTCCT
>NZ_CAMQRY010000166.1 GCF_947036855.1 uncultured Clostridium sp. | reverse complement strand
AACTATTTATAAATCCCAACTATTTTTCAGTATAAATATAATCATTATTTATATTTATTTATTAAAGCTAAATTGCTTTCTTTCATTATAAAACTTTTTATATGCTAAATATCCAGCTATAATAATTCCCATTGATGATGCTGACATCATCATAAAAGTAACCATTATCTGAAACTTTATTGCAGTTACTGGTGAAGCTCCACCAAGTATAAGTCCTGTCATCATTCCTGGTAAACTTACTATTCCCAAAGTTTTTGCTGAATCTATATTAGGTGTTATAGCAAATTTTATAGATTTTCTAAGGATATCTTTTGATGCATGTTTTATATCTGCACCAAGTGATAACTTCGCTTCTATTTCTTCACGTCTTTCTTCAAATGAACTAATAAGAGTTCTATAAGTTAGTCCTATTGCAACCATAGCCTGACTAATTATCATTCCTGAAATAGGAATAACATCATCTGGTTTAAATTCAATTGCCCTTGTTAAAATTAATATTGTTAGAGTAATACTCGTTCCAATTATTAAAGCAACAAATGATATTACACCACAATTTTTAATTCCTTTTCCTCTTTTTCTAGTATTAATAGCTGCATTTATAATCATTATTAAAACAAGTGCTAATGTTACAATTTTATTATCTACTGCAAATATATATTTTAAAACATACCCAACTATAACAAGTTGCACAACAGCTCTTAAAACACTTATTATCATATCTTTTTCAAGCCCAAGCTTTTCTCTATTAGATATGAAAATAGGTATTATCATAAGAAGTGATGCTAAAACTAGTGATTTTGTACTCATTAAACTATTACCTCCGACTTATCTAAAATTTCAATATTATCAATTTTACCTTTTACCATTGTTATTCTCTTTTTAAACATCCCATAACTTTGCTCATCACTGTGAGTAACCCATATAATAGTTACCCCTTCATTATTTAGTTCTTTTACATACTCTTCAATAATCCTTGTATTCTCATTATCAAGTGCTGAAGTTGCTTCATCTAAAAGTAAAACTTCTGGTTTATAAATTAAATTTCTTATAAGTGCTATTCTTTGTTTTTCTCCACCTGATAATTTATTTATACTCTTATCTATATAATCTTTTGTTAGTGAAAATCTTTCTAAAAGTTCTACTACTCTCTTTTCATTAAATTTTTCCTTTCTTACCTCAAAAACAAAATTAAAATTATCATATACTGTTTTTCCAAAAAGAAATGGAAGTTGTACACAATAGCTTATATTTTTTCTAATTTCTAATGGATCTATTTCTCCATAGCTTGTACCATTATATTTCAACTTCCCACTTGATATAGATATTAAATCTGATAGAATCTTTAAAAATGTTGATTTACCACAACCTGACTCTCCAACTATAGATATTAAATCTCCTTTTTCTATATCAAGTGATAAATTATCTAAAATCACCTTATCATCAATCTTATAAATTATATTCTCTGCTTTTATATTTTCCATAACGCCTCCTAAAATATCATTATCGAATTTCGATATCGTATTATGATATTAACACACAAAAAAAATATTTACAAGCAAAAAAATAAAATGAAACTAATTTTAAGTTCCATTTTCAATATTCTAATCTATTTCATGCATAAGCTCTGCTAAATTACCTTTTAAATCATCTAATAAAGATATTCCCTCAGGCGTTGCTCTATAATACTTTCTAACTTTTCCCTCAACAATTCTTTCATTTCTTTTTAAAAGCCCTTCATCTACCATCATCTTAAGTACTGGGTACATAGTCCCTGGGCTAACTTTATAACCATGCTCTTTAAGTTCTTCTATCATCCAAGACCCATAAAATTCATCTACTTTTCCATGATGAAGAATATGTATATATATAAAACCATTAAAAATTTTTCTAATTATTTGTTCCTTCATAATATATTCCTCCTAGAATTATTTAATATCAATATAGCGTAAATCTTACCATCTATATATCTTATGATAATATAATTCTATAAAATAATATATATAAAGTTACTTATGTATCCATTTTAATATTATATATTACCTAAAATTTAAAATTTTGAGTTAATATTGCTGCTCTTACTTTTGCAGTATTTACATCTGATATTGGCTTTCTATGAAAAATATATACTTGCATATAAATCATTCCTACAATGATAATAATTCCTGTTACTATACTCATCTTCTTATAATTCATAACTTTTCACTCTTCCTTAAACAATAATTATTATTAATTAATAACTTTAATTATATATTCTCATAGAAACTCGTATTTGTAAAGTTTTTTAATTATAAAATAAAAAAAATACTGCATCTAGCTGATACAGCATTTCTTCTACATTGAATTTAAAAGTTTATCTAAACTTTCTCTAAGATTTATTAAATCTTCAATATCAGTCCCAACAGTACACATAATTTTTTTAGGTACATCTTTAACAGCATCTCTTAGGTCTAAACCTTTATCTGTTAATTCAACAATTACGCTTCTATCATCTTTTGGATCTCTATATTTTCGTATAACTTCCATAGCTTCTAGCTTTTTAAGAAGTGGTGTAAGTGTTCCTGAATCTAGTCTTAACTTCTCACCTATTTTTTTAACTGTCATTTTCTTTGCTTCCCACATAACCATCATAGTTATATATTGTGTATATGTTAAATTATGCTCATCTAAAAGAGGTTTATATCTTTTTATAACTTCTCTAGATGCTGCATAAAGTCTAAAACAAAGTTGTTTATCTAATTGTAAATCACTGTAATCTTCCATAATTATCCTACCCACTTCAAATTAATTTCATTTCCTACTTTAAAGGATATTCTCTTGGGTAATTTCTGTCAATACCTAAGAGAATATGCTATATATTTCAAAACTATAATTTCATTATTTTTAATTCATTTAATGATTCTAATGATTCTGGTGTATGTGTTCCTAAGTATATTGTATCATTACTTTTAATAAACTCTCTAACTTTATTTAAAGTTTCCATTGCTACTGCTCTATCTTCAAATACTACAGACATTAAATTTTCTTTTAGTGCTTTATCTGTATAAGTTATATCACCTTGGAACATATATGTTAGATTTTTATCTTCAACAACTAACATAGAATTTCCATTTGTATGTCCCTCTGCTGCTATCATATAAATACCATCAGCTATTTTTTCGCTTTTATCAAAATTTTTATAACTTCCACTTTCAAATTTAACTTTAATTATATTTTCTCCACTAAGTTTCATTGCATCAGCTTCAACTTCTGATATATAAACTTTAGAATTTTCAAATAATCTTAATTCACCTGTATGGTCTGGATGTTTATGTGTAATTATAACTTTATCAATATCTTTTGGCTCATATCCAGCAACTTTTAATGCATCAACAAAATCATTAACTTTTTCACCCATATAAATCATCTGTCCTGGCTTTCCATCAAACTCTGGTGTTTCACTTGGCATTCCTGTATCAACAAGTATAACTTCACTACCTGTATTTATCACATACCCTTGAAGACTAGCTCCTAATATTTCTTCTGCATATGGCTTGTTTTCTGAACCTCCAAAGGCAAATGCACCTTTCATATATCCATTTTTATAAAATTCTAACGCTTTAATTTCCATTTAAATCACTCCTACTTTAATCTTTTGTTTTATAAATTAAAAAATTTTAATTTATACTTTAATAATATGAACTATTTTTATAATTTTTTAGCATACTTATTCTGATAAAAATTATTTTAGTAATTTTTCTATATCACCTTTAAGTTTTAATGGCTTAACTATAGGTGCAAATCTTTCTATTACATTCCCCTGTGAATCAATTAAGAATTTACTAAAGTTCCATTTTATTTTACTTCCTAAAACACCTTTTTTCTGTGCTCTTAAATATTTATATAATGGATGTGCATCACTTCCATTTACATCAATCTTATCAAACATTCTAAATGTAACTCCGTAGTTTAACATACAAAAACTTTGTGCTTCTTCACCTGTTCCTGGCTCTTGTCCTGCAAATTGATTACATGGGAAACCTAAAATTTCAAGTCCCTGTTCTTTATATTCTTGGTATAATTCTTCTAATTCTTTAAACTGAGGTGTTAGTCCACATTTACTTGCTGTATTAACTACTAAAACAACCTTTCCCTTATAATCGCTCATGTTAACTTCTTTCCCATTTATATCTTTTGCTGAAAACTCATAAAAATTCATAATTTTTCTCCTTCTCTCTTTATTTCCGCTTTTAATTTAGTAAAATTAAATTGTACTCAATTAATCTATGTATTAATAATAACTTTATTTCATGCTTATGTCAATTGAAATAATAAATATTTTTCATTAAAGTTTTATGACCATTTTAAAATTCCCTATAAAAAAACTATAAAAAAATAAGAGCATCTCAGCTCCTCAATTCTTCCATCTACTTATTAAATTATATACCGGTATTATTCATAGAATGGTCTACTTCCATATTGTTTTTATTATTTGTATTGGCATTTTATTTCCTCCT
>NZ_CAMQRY010000165.1 GCF_947036855.1 uncultured Clostridium sp. | reverse complement strand
CTTTTTATTGTTTTTATCACTAATAAACTTCTATTTCCAATTAGCATAGAAGAAGGAGTTCAAGTTCTTCTATCCAAATTATTATTTTTCAATAGAAAGCTTATTCTTAATATATCATCAAATAATTATAGTGATAATGATATATTTGAATGCCTATTAAATATATTTTTGATAAATGGAAAACTTATATCTAGAAATACTATACTTAAAAATAATAATATAAAAGACCTAATTTTAAATAATAGTATTACTATAATAGATATTTCTTATTCTAAGCTTAATAGATAACACTTTCTTTAAATTAAATCTAGTTTTACAAATAATCAATAATTGATATAAAGTATTTCTGGTGATATAATACATACAAATGTATATTTTGTTAACTTATTTAAATTTATTTTAACTTAGTTTTATCAATATATACAATTACAAATGATAAAAGTCTATAACTATATAGACTTAATTAACAATGTAGCTTTTAAGGAGGTTATTTTATGGGATTTTTTGAAGGATTAATAGAGGATGTTATTGGTGGTGCTGTTGAAGGTACTGTCGAGGGTAAAATATTAAATAGACAATCAAATAGAAATAATATGAACATGAATGATAATAGAATGTATCAAGACCAAATGGCTGAAGAAAGAATAATGCAAGATAGAATATATCAAAACAGACAACTTGAACAGCAAAGAATGAATGATGAGAGCAGTCTTTATGAAAATATGATGTCATATGAGAGAAAAATAGGTAGACCTTTATCTCTTGAAGAACGTCATTCTATTCAAAGAAAATTTTATGATAAAAGAAGAATTGAAGAAGAAAGATTAATGCAAAATAGATATAACCAAGACCAAATGATGCAAAATAGATATAACCAAGATCAGATGAATCAAAATAGAATGAATAATAATTCTGGTTTTGGTGGTGGAATGTTTGGTGGAAATAATAATGGTAATGGAATTGGCTTTGGTGAACTTATCGCTGCTGATGTAGCTGGAAATGTAATTTCTGATGTTGCTGAAGATTTTATTGGTGATATGTTTGATGGAAATGATAATCGTGACGATAATTACGATAATGATGATAATGGTTGGTTTTAAATAAAAGAAAAAAGGTGCTATATAGCACCTTTTTTTACATATTAGTCGGTAATTTTATAATAAATTCACTACCTTTTCCCAGTTCACTAATTATACTAATTGTTCCTTTGTGAAGTTCAGTTAAATCCTTAACTAAGTTTAGTCCTATTCCACTACTAAAATGTTTACTTGAGACTCCATCTTCAATTTGAGTAAATCTATCAAATATTATACTTTGATCTTCCTTTGAAATTCCTTTTCCACTATCCTTTACTATTATTTCAACAAAATTATCAGTTTCTCTAACTCCTATAAATATAGTTCCACCACTTTCTGTAAATTTAACAGAATTGGATATTAAATTTCTAACACATCTTTCAATCTCTGTTTTTGAACACATAATTAATTTTTCTTCAATATCAGGGTCTATTATAAGCTCTAAGCCCTCATTTTCAATAAAACTTTTCATACTAAGTGCTACTTCTTCAACAATATAAACTATATCATTTTCTTTTAAAGTAATCTTATAAGCTCCAGATTTCACTTTTGAACTATCTATTAAATCATTTATTACTTCTAATAAATTTTCTGAATTAGATTTTATTATTTTCATATATTTTTCAAGCTTACATCTTTCTATACCTTCTTCAAGCTTATTTAATGCTGATATAAGTTGCTGGCTTGATAATATTACATTTAAAGGTGTTCTAAGTTCATGAGATAAATTAACCAAATAAGTATTTCTAAATTTTTCATATCTTATAACCTCTTCATATAAAGCCTCTTTTTCTTCATAAAGCTTATCCTTTGCAAGTATTTCTGCATCTAATTGGAATGTTCTTTGCTTTATAAGCCCATCTAAAATTTTGACGTAATTAATTGAAATAATAATTATTCCTATTATTATCATAATATAGATGCTTATTGCAACATGTGAGAAATACCAAGGTGTCTTTATCTTAACTTTTATTATAGTTTCATTACTCTTTTCTCCACCTTTTAACACTGCCCTTACTTTAAAAATATAATTTCCTGGAGAAATATTTGTATACATTACTTCTCGTCTCTTTCCAGCACACACCCATTCATCATCAAAACCATCTAATTTATATTCATATTTTATACTTTCTGGATCCCTATAATCTGGTAAAATAAAACTCACTCTAAAATTATTTTCACTGTGCTTTAATTCTACATCATTTAAATATTCTTTATTATTGTAAGCATTAAAATCACTTATAACAACTGGTGTAAGCACTACTTCCTTTTTGCTTATTTCTTTTGGGTTAAAACTACTAACTCCATTTACCCCACCAAAGAACATTTCTCCAGATTTACTTTTAAAGTCTGATATTGCATTAAATTCATTACTTTGAAGTCCATCAGCATATGTATAATTTTCAAAATAATTATCTTTAATATCATATTTAGATATACCACCATTTGTACTCATCCAAATATCTCCAACAGAATCAACTAAAACACCATATACATAACTATTAGCAAGTCCTTGTTTTTCTTTATATTGCTTAATTTTACCTGTCTTATGGTTTAATCTATTAAGACCATTAGTTGTTCCAATCCAAATATCACCATCGAGTCCTTCATTTATCCCCATAATAACATCATCACTTAATCTACTGCCTTCTTCTAGTGTATGATTATAAACTTTTACTTCTTTTTTATTAACATCTAATTTAACTAATCCACTACTCCATCCTACAGCTAAATAATAATTTCCATCACTAGCTTGAAAAATTCTTCTTACATAAACCTCATCTAATCCATTATTTATAAGTATTTCATTTAAATTTGTAAATACTTCTGTTTCTGGATTAAAAATATCTATTCCATTTCTTGTCCCTATCCAAATTAACCCTTTATCATCAATCAAAATCTCACGTACATCATTATCAATTATAGAATTTTCATCTTCCTTATTATGCAAATAATTTTTAACTGCATTTGTCTTTATATTTATTTTACTAAGTCCATTTCTTGTAGCTACCCATATATTCCCTTTACCATCACCTCTTACCTGCCAAATACTATCACTAGCAATAGTATTATCATTTTCTTTTTTATGTTTATAATGAGTGTATATGTCATTTTCTCTATCAAGTTTATTTAGTCCACTTGTATACGTACCAATCCAAAGGTCACCATATTCGTCTTCATATATTCCTGATATTGAATCTCCACTTAAAGAGTTTTGTTCTCCAAATCTTTTTTTATAATTTATAAAATTTTGCTCTGGGTTTACTCTACTAATCCCATTTAATGTTCCAATCCATATAAGCCCTGATTTATCTTTATAAATATCTAAAATTGAATTATCCACTAATGTTTTAATATCATATTCTTTACTCTGATACCAAATACCTTTATTTTTAATAGTATTATATTTATAAAGACCTCTATTACTTCCAAGCCACATATTCCCTTCTAAATCTTCATTTATAACTTTTACATATGTATTCTCATCATTTAAATCCTCAGCAATATTAAACTTGAACTCTATTTTTTTTGTATTTTTAGTAATTTTATATAACTCGCCTGTCTTAGCTGAAATCCATATATTTTCTTTTGAATCTTTAAACGTATCAATTATACTTTTACCATTTACCAAATCTATTCCATCACCCATATAAAACTCTAATTTACCTATCTTTTGATTAACTGCTCTTAAACCATTTTTAGTTCCAATTATTATAACGCCATCACTATCTTCTTCTATGCAAGAAGCTTTAATTTTTTTATGATTATCTAATGATTTATTATCAACAGTATATTTTGTGAATTTTTCAGTAGAATAATCAAATTTATTTATTCCATCCTCTGTTGCAACCCACATATCACCTTTAGAATCCTTAAAAACATCCCATATATTACTATGTGATATTCCTTTTTCATCATTTTTATTTGTGATAAATCTTTTTGCTTTTAATTTTTTTTTATCTACTCTAGCAAGACCACCACTTGTACCTACCCAAAGATATCCCATTTTATCCTCTTCTATATCAGAAACAAGCCCTGGCCATATTGTAGCTATATCATTATTATCACCTTTTAATACTTTAAACTCATTTCCATCATATCTATTTAATCCATCATTTGTTGCAAACCACATATAACCCTCACTATCCTGAAATATATCGTCTATACTTCCTTGTGATAAACCATCATTTGTTGTTATATTATTAAAATTCAAATAATTATCATTTATACTTGCTTTAACTTCTACTTCATTTGCAAACATAATTATTGAAATAAAATTAACTATTAAAAATATCATTCTACTATATCTATTATTCATTTTGTCCCCCAATCTACTTTCCTAACTATATTAATAGTTACACAGTCATTTTACTGGGTCAATCCAAATAAAGAATAGTTAAAAATTGTTATTTCTTTGTCAATATTTGTCGTATTATATGTTCAAAAAAAGAGCAATGTATATTC
>NZ_CAMQRY010000164.1 GCF_947036855.1 uncultured Clostridium sp. | reverse complement strand
ATATAGCAACTTGTAACTGGATGCATGGAATTCAAAAAAGAAATGTCCAAAGTATAGGGCGACATGTTTTCTTTGAAGTATAAAAAACTAACTTAAAACAAAATGGTGTATGCAAATCAAATTGCATACACCATTTTTATTAGTCTAATATAGCACTTTTAATATCACTTAAATATTCTTCATTATTAATTCCATCTTCATATGCTACAACATACTCAATTTCATTAACTGACATTGGTCTTATATAAACCTTAGCTTTTTCACTTACTGAATCTATTGATAATCTTACTCTATCTAAATCAGCAGTTAAAAGTTTTCCTGTTTTAGCATCCGCAAGTGTTGTATAGTAAATCTCAAATCTACCAACTCCCGCATCTATAAATTCAATCCACTTTCCAAGCTCTATCTTCTTATCCATTACAAGCTCAAACTTTTTCATTTTAGCTACTCCAAGGAAGAATTTAAATTTAGCTTCTTTATTTACAACCTTTATTGTACCACCCTGTCTACTTTCAATTAGTCCAAAAGCAACTCCTGTTTTACCAGTTGGTTTTTCAAGGTTATTTCTATCTACTTCTATACCACGCTCTTCAAGTTTTTTATAAGCATCTTCTGTTCCAAGGGCTGGGAATATTTCAAATTCTCTTTTCCCTACACTTTCTTTTTCTATATATTTTGCAAATATGTTTTTAACAACTTCTGATTTACTAGCATTACCTGCAAGAAGTATATTAACTTTTGTATCATCTGCTATCTTTTCTGCCTTATATGAATCTCTTAAAGCTTCAAAGAAGTTTCTTACACCTTTTTCTATTCTCTCTTCTAAAATCTGTTCTATCATATTTAAATCAACTTTTAAAACTAAATCTATTAAAGCTCCATCTTCATTTCTATAAAGTTTCATATCAAGAGTTCCAGTATTATATATCTTTTCATAATTTTCTACATGTTCTGTTATAGGTCTTAAAAACTCCATAAGTTGACGCATATTTAATCTAGCTTCTTTTGAATTAGATAAAAGTATTTCTGAACCAGGGAATTTTTTGCACTCTGGAGGAAGAATAAATGCTACTCTATTTTCTCTTAAAACATCTGCATTTTCTTTATAAACTTCAAAAGCTAAAAGCTCAAGTAAATTTTCTCCACCAAGATATCTATCTCCACCAGCTCCAAAATGTTCTATGACATAATCAAATCTAGCTTCCCTTTTCTCATCAGCACATCTCCATATACCAAAATCAAAATCAGTTGTACCACCACCAAAATCAAAAACTCCATAACAAGCTTTTTCTTTCGCCTTTGGATTAAACTTATAAGCCTCCATAGCTGATATTGCATAAGCTGCTGGCTCATTAGCTCCCTCTAAAACACTAAAATCTTTCATAAATTCTTCATTTACAACAAGACTTTCTGGTATAGATTTCTTAAGTCCAGCTTCAAATGATTCAACAACTTTTGCCCTAACATCCCACTCATAAGTTACAGGGAATGATAAAATATAATCAACATAAACTCCACTGTGCATATTATTTATATAAGTTCCTATATAATAAGCATAAAGTTCAATAGGATTAAAATCTCCACCTTTAATTTCAAGGAATGGAGGTAAATCAAAACTATACCCTGCCTTATCTTTAATTCTTATCTTAGTATCACTGTTCCCACACCATTGTTTAAGTTCACTAAAGAATGAATAATAATCTTCACTACTACTTTTAAGCATACTTTCTCTTGCAGTATGTGAAACTGTCATATCACTCCACTTAGTTTTAGGTCTACCATTCTTCTCCATATAATCTTCCATAAAGCTTTCTATATCCATAAATTGCATAACAGTTGGATTTTCATATTGCTTTGAAGAAATAGCCTTCCCATAATCTCCTGAACCAATTCTCATAGGAATAGTATAATCATTATTCTCTTGATAAACTACAACAGTACTCTTTGTTCCAAAATCTATACCTACAACACCATTTTTCTTAATATCTGACATCGGATTTCTTGCAACAAGACTTTCATCAAGATTTATGTAAACCTCATCTTCTTTTTTATCAAGCCCTACACTATCCCAAAGTTCCCAATGTCCTCTATTTGGATCAGTAAGTAACTTCTCATCATAACCCTCAATAGTTGCTCTATACTTATCAAAGTTTAATAAATCAGTCTTAATCTCATCTATATCATTTTTAAATTCATAAGTTAAAGTTTCATTTTTTAAGTCAGCTAGTACACTTTCTCTATCAACAACAAGTTTTCCTTCTACTTCAATAATAGGATATGTAGCATTAAATCTTGTAATAAGCTCAAGGTCTGCTCTAAGTATAGATTCTACCGGTATAAGTTTTTCATCTAAAATAAACTTAACAACACCATTTAAAGTTTCATTTTCTATCTTTATAACAGGGAAAACAGCAGCTGGACCACTCCATATAAGTGGACTTTCAACTCTATATCTCTTACTTAGTCCGTTATCATCACATACTAAAAATCCTCTTGCACCATTTCTAAACTTAAGTTGATTATCATTTATTTTATTTGGATAATCATAAAAAGTTTTAAGAATTTTTTCTAAATCCTTAAACTTTGGAACACTCCATTTAAGTCCCTCAAATGAATATAATTCCTTATAATCTTCTAGCACAGTTCTTATTGGAATTAAGTGTGATATATTTACGTTATCAAAATATAGCGTATTAACTATTGTTATATACTTGTCCTTATTTACGTATATCTTCTTATTCTCAATCTCCATCCATTCCTGACTGTTTGAAGTTTCTTCTACAAACTTATCTAACGCACCTTGCATTTTATTAAACTGATATTCAATATTACTATAAATTTTTTCAATGTTTTTTGTTTCCATTACCTACAGCTCCTTAATCCTTCGTGAATAGATAGCTTTATAAATTTTTCCTACAAAACTTATAAAATTATCCTATTTAAAATTATTTTTAAAAAGTAATTGATTTCTTTTTCCTGTAAGACAATCCTTATCTTTTCATACAAATAGTATCATATAAAATATAATTTTATAAATCATATAAATTTCAATTAATTCACCTTATTTATTTAATCACTTATCAATAGATGCACCATTTTCTAATTTCACCTAAAATATTTTTATTTTTCCCCATACTTTTTATTAAATTTAATTTTTTTTCATCTTATACTAAGATTTAATATTCCTTTTTGCCCACAAATATCCAAATGCAAAAAAAAGAAGGAGAAACAATTAAGTTTCTCCTACTTTTTTGATGCAAGATTTGCAAGATATGATGCTGCACTAAGAGAAGCAATATTCCCCTCTCCTGCTGCTTTAATATATTGATATGGTTTTCCAACACAATCACCAGCTGCAAAACATCCTGGTAGATTAGTTTTCATAGTTCTATCAACTTCTATATGTCCATTCTCAACTTTTAAACCAGGAACTAATTGTCCTGGAGAAATTGAATCTTTTAATAGGAATATCCCATCAGTTTCAATCTCTCTATTTTTTAAAATAAGTTTATTTGCTTTAAATGCACCCTGTATTTCTACAGGCTTATCATTTACAATCTCAACATTCTCATTTCCTACGTAATCTGTTTTATACATAGGTATATAATAAACTTTTGAAGCAAGTTCTGAAACAAAATCTGTTTCCTCTTCTGCTTCTTTGTTATAACCAATTATAGTAACTATCTTTTCTTTATATAATGGAGCATCACAAGTTGCACAATACCCAACTCCTCTTCCTAGGAATTCTTCCTCACCTTTAAATGGTTTAGAATACTCAACTCCTGTAGCAAGAATTATTGATGTGGCTTCTATTGTTTCATTATTAGACATAAGAGCAAAATATTCACCCATTGAGTAAATACTATCTATTCTCTTTTCCGTAATTTCAATATCCATAGATTTTATATGTTCTTTAAACTGCTCACCTATTTCTTGCCCTGTCATCCCATAAAATCCAAGATAATTATTTATCTTTGGAGCTTTTGTTATTTTAGCACTTAAATTTTTATTCCCAAAAAGAATAAATGATTTATTTCTAATCTTAGCATTAAGTGCTGCTGAAAGTCCTGCAGGGCCACTACCTATTATTGCAATATCAAATCTAACCCCCATGTTACCTTCTCCTTACTAGTTATATTTGCTTAAAATATCTAATATTTCAGCCTTTGGTCTAAATCCAGCAAATCTCTCTACAAGCTCACCATCTTTAAAAATCATAACTGTTGGAATACTTTGAACTTGATAATCCATAGCTATGCTACCATTATCATCAACATCAACTTTTGTAAAACTTATTCCTTCAACTTCTTCTGCAAGTTCGTGAATAATAGGAGTAAGCATTTTACATGGTCCACACCAGTTTGCCCAAAAATCAACTAAAACTAAACCTTTTTTCTCTAAAACTTCCTCTTTAAAATTACCTTTTATTTCTTTTACCA
Organism: uncultured Clostridium sp.; assembly: GCF_947036855.1. Lineage (GTDB taxonomy): Bacteria > Bacillota > Clostridia > Clostridiales > Clostridiaceae > Sarcina. Next base: position 150 of record NZ_CAMQRY010000164.1, on the reverse strand, counting down.
TTTTACATACCTCCAAAACCCTTTAATGGGTATTCTACTTTCTTATTATCATTTTACCATATTATCGTAATTAAGTTAAATTACATTATATTCACATAGCCTTTTAAATGTGCTTACACAAATATTATATCCATTGCTCTTTATTTTTAT
>NZ_CAMQRY010000163.1 GCF_947036855.1 uncultured Clostridium sp. | reverse complement strand
CTCAATTTCTCTATATCAAAACTTAATTTATTATCATTATTATATTCAGTAAGCATACTTGCAATCTCACTTAAATTAAAACTCATATCAACATCAAAGTTTGTAGCTATATTCCAAGGAGAATTATATCTAGTATCTGTTCCATCCCTAAATTTAAAGGAATACAGATTATCTTGATAATCTGCATAAGCGAACATAGCCAAATCAGAGACTCGGAATGCCTGCTTAATATCATGAACCCCAACTAGTATAACTGACTTAAATGTTGATTTTTTCTCTATTGCCCTTGCTAAAAACAATGATCTTAAAATCCCTAGGAAGTCTAAAAACAATCTTTCATTAGATATTTTATCAACTTCATCAATCATCAATACAACTGATTCTTTATCTGTAATATCCGAAATTTTTTCAGCAAGTTCTGTTAACAGTTTAACTCCCTCCACTTTATACCCTATACACTCACTAAGCTTTTCACTCATAGCCATACAAAAAACTTCCTCTGATTTAAACCTAGAAGACATCATTTCAAAATCTAAACTCAAAACTTTATATCTACTCTTTAATATTTTTTCAAGCTTATTAAGTGTAGTAGTTTTACCATATTGTCTTGGTCTATTTATCACAAAATATTTATCTAGCTGAACAAGTCTTACTATTTCCTTAAGCTTCTTATTTATATTAACCATATAGTGTTTACCTTCAATACATACACCAGATATATTAAAAACTCTCCCTATTTCCATATCATCATCAAAAAAATCTAAATAATTCTCCATAATATCACCCTACTTTCTTATCTCATATAATTCTGCTCTAATATTTCCTTAATTATAACATTTTTACCTCAAAATATTAAAAAACTAGAAATTTAAAATCTCTAGTTTTATTAATTATAATATTGATAACTTAAATATATCTTCAACTTTAAAACTTTAATCTTCTTTCTATATAATATTATTAGTTTTTATTTAACTGCCTATTTACTTTAAATAAGCGGTGCTTGGCTATTCATAGAGTAACCATCTATTTTTATATCTCTTAAATCTATGTTATCTTCTTTTACTTCAACTCTAGATAATTTTTTTACTGTTCCATATTCTTCTTTTAATGAAAGTTTGTCCCCTCTGCCTGATATAATCCATAGAACTTTATACCCTCTTGGGATAACTTTTAATCTATCTTCACCTTTTCCATCTGTAAAGTAAATTAATAAATCAATTTTATTTTTATTAGCATATTCCATAACTGGTGTGAAAAGTGTTGCTCCCCTCACTTCATTCCTATCTTCTATGCCTTTTATAGATTTCACTTTATAAGTTTTTCTTATTCTATCATCACATTCTATAATAGTAATTTCATGGTTATAATTTTTTACAATGTTTAAAACTTCTTTTATAGCCTGTCTAAATTCTTCATCACTTATACTTCCACTTGTATCAATAGCTACTGCTATATTTGCTTTATGATTTCTAAGTTCCCCTCTTAAATCTAGTCTATTTGGCTGTCTTCTATTTCTTCTTGTTATAGTTTTTTTTCTACTACTTTCAATTGTTCCCATAAGTTTTTGTAGATATATATTCCATGGAACTTCACCTTTTGTATTTTTAAGACTTTTTATAAGCCTATCAAGATATGCTGGTACTGTTCCTTTTGCAGATTCATCTACTAATTTTTGTGTGAGTTCTAATATAGTTTTTTCATCTATCTTATCTGAATCATCCCATATATCATGATTTTTTTCTGGATTAAAATCAGTTTCAACAAGACTTTCATCAGTATCAACTTCTTCCCCCTCATCTTCGTCTTCTTCAAGTAAATCTACTGCAATCTGTATATTCTCTGCATAATATTCTAATGTTTCATATGGTTCTAAATTTAATTCTAATTTATTATTAATCACTTCAAGAGTTGTTGCATATGGTGGAAGATTATCTAAATACATATTTACAACTATATCCATCCCCATATTTATAGCAAACTTACTTATATGCTCATTTCTAAGCTGATTTGACCTTGCTGGATGTCTTGATACTATGTGCATTATCTCTTGTTTTATTGAAGTTTCCATCTGTTTTAAATTAAGTCTTAAAAAAATCAAAGGATTAAAGTAAAAAACATATTTAGAACCTTTGAAGTTTATTCCTGTCTGACTATTCATATCAAATTTAATTTCTCTTAAAACCTTAAATAAAAAATATCCATAAAAACTATCTTTTTCTTCCATAAGGCTAAAACTAACCTTATCTATAAGTTTAAAGAAGTCTATTTTAAATCTACTTGATACATCTAAAACTGCATTATCTTTAAGCAATTTTCTATCTTCAAAATATTTATCAGCTATTTCTTCTGCTCTTTTGTATAAATCTTTTACCTCACTAGCAAAATAACTATTCATAACCTATCCCCTTATCATTTTATAAGCATTAAAATATAGTTCTACAAACTCTTCATTTTGTATTGCAATACTATATACTTTATCATAGCTACTTTTTAAATCTTTCATAACACCTATCATTAAATCAACTGGATAGGCTTTTAAAAGTTCTATAAATCTACCTATAAGTTTATCTTGATTTTCATTATTTAATGTAAGTTCTAAGACTTTTATAATATTTATAGCTGATAGATATAATCTTGTATGACCTTGCTTGCTTACTTTTTCTATAAACTCATCATCTAAACTTTCTCTTAAAAATACGTCATCATAAGATATTAAAGGTGTATTATTTGATTCTACAAAACTAATAAACTCTTGTGCTATCAGTCTTCCTACATTTCCTTTTATAACATTTAAGAATATTTCTCTTGGAATATCTCCAGCTTTTTCTTTATAAATCTTATATGTTTTTGAAACTCTCTCATAACTTCTTGGAGTTGCTCTTACATCATCTTCATTCATTTTATTTAAATATTCTGGGAAAGTAGATATAAATTCTATAACCTTCTCTTCTATCCCTGCTCCTATTGCCCACTTAACCCATTGAAGATGGTCACTTTCCATATTAAGCCATACAAATCTATTTTCCTGTGCTGCATCCATATCAACAACCTGATAATCAAAATCTCCACCATACTTAGCTGATGGGTTCATTGCACCAAGAATTTTCACACTATTATGCAGTTTATAGCCATTAATTTCTCTATTTAAGATTAGATTCATAAGTTCTTGCTGTACTGTATGTTCACATCTATTTATCTCATCTATAAATAGTAAAACTTCTCTTCCATTTTCTATTTCTTCATCAATTTCTTTAAGCTTACTATGAACTGCATATACAGTCATTTTCTTTTCAATAGATGCTCCATTTTTATCATGAGAACTATAAGTATCAATAGTTGGAAGTCCACCTATTTCTCCTTCTTTAAGTAAATTACCATCTATAACTATAAGACTTAAATCACAACTCTTTGCTAGTTCTTTTGCAAGAGCAGTTTTACCTATACCACTTTCCCCTACAACTAATGGTACTTCCCCTGTTTCAAGTATTAATTTTGCACTTTGTAATGTATCTATAAAATTCATCTCTATTCTCCTTTTGTCTTTCTTCTATACTGTCTTTAATTTTTCATCTACTGCTATCATCTTAGCTTTACTACTTCCAAAGTTATAAATAAGCATCATTTTATCAAGTCCTATAACTCTACTATTTTTATCTATAACGCTGCAATTCATAAAATCTCTAATATATTTATCTGTAGTAGCTTCATCATCTAAAACTTCCTTTAATATAGGTTCTATATCTTCCTTTGTAACTTCACTTGCTATATGATTTATAACTAAAATATTTATCTTTAAAAATTCAAGTTTATTCTCTTTACTTAGTCCTTTTATAAATCTAATAGCCTTATCATTTTCTTTTACTGCTATTTCTTGTGCCTTTATGCAAGGCTTATCAATATATCTAAGAGCCTCATAACTATATTTCACAGCTTCTATTTGAACACTCTCATCTGGATTTTCTATATACTCTATAGCATCATAGTTTTTTCTAATTGCTAAAAGTTGAATCTCTAGGCTAGGATTTTTTACATATTTAATAGCCCAACCAGACTCATTAATAGCTTCTCTAATAATAAAATCTGTTGGATTTTTTATATCTGAAAGATAATTCCACCCCTTACTTATGGCTTTTTTCATCATCTTCTGTGTTGGATTTTCTATATATTTAATTGCATTAATATCATTTTCAAGAGCTGTGTTTTCCATCTCTATTGTTGGATTTTCTATATACTGAATTAAATTTCCTTTCCTGCTTAAAGCAAGAAGTTTCATTTCCTCTGTTGGATCTTTCATTGTTTTAATAACACTTGGGTTATTACTAATCATTTGAAGTATTTTTGTATCTTCCATTGTATATATCCCTCTTTTCTTACTAAACATTCTTCCGTATTTTCTCATATATAAATAAGCGTATGTAATATGCCTAATATCCTTTTAAAAAAATTACTAAAACTATTGTCTTAGTATACCTATATGAGAAACTTTATCTTTATATTTATTATACAGAATAAAATTAGCTTTATCAACATTCTATACTATTTAATAATAAATATTGTTTATAATTTTCTTTATACATATAATATTCAAATTTCCCATAAGCAATATAAAATCTAAAAAACTATAAATATATAAAAAAATAGCCTTAGAATATTGTTATTCTAAAACTATTTACCTATATTGTCTCTAAAATTTTT
>NZ_CAMQRY010000162.1 GCF_947036855.1 uncultured Clostridium sp. | reverse complement strand
TATGAGTGGAATCACTGCTACTGATAAAGAAGATGGTGATTTAACTTCTAAAATCAAAGTTACTGGAAAAGTTGATACTTCTAAAGCTGGAAAATATACTTTAACTTACTCTATCACAGATAGTAAAGGTGAAGTTACAACAGCTAAAAGAGTTGTAACAGTTACTGAAGATGACAAACCTGAACCTCCAACTCCTGGTGAGGATAACTTTGATATAAACAAAGTTTATAATACTGGTGATGTTGTAATCTACAAAGGTCAAAAATATAAAGCTAAATGGTGGACACAAGGTGCTTATCCTGATAAAACTGATGCATTTGAAATAATGGTTGAAGTAAATCCTGATGGAAGCACACCTTATGTACCCGGTAAAACTTACAATGGTGGAGATAAAGTTAGCTACAATGGTAAAGTTTATGTAGCTGCTTGGTGGACAAACACAGTTCCTGGAAGTGATAATTCTTGGAAATAAATATAATTAGATAAACTAATCCCCACATATATAAATATTAAAATATATGTGGGGATTTTTCTATTTCATAACTTCACTAGCCTCTGTATCTATATCTTTTAACCTATCATAAATATCTTTGCATCTACCATATGAATATTCAAGTCTTTCTAAAAATCTATTTCTTACTTCATTTGTTAGACCCTCTTTTTTTTCTATGTACGCTCTAATCTTAAAAACACATTCACTTATATTTTCATGCTCTCTTTGACACCCTTCAACTTCTCTCGAATAAATCTCTGATATATTATCAAGGTAATGACTATAGAAAACTTGCATTTCACCTTCTGTATATGAAAGCTCTCTATAATCTTCACCAATCCTAAAAGCACTCATTGAACTATCTCTAAAAGTAGATGAAACATTTTCATACTCGACTATAAGCTTTAATGCTTCTTTAGCAAGTTTTTTTCTTTTTGCTAAATTCCCCATAAATAAACCTCCTACTCTTATCAAATATATTAGTCTACACTATAGCCTTCTAGCTATATATTTTAAAAATATTATAATTTATTTTATGAAATATATGGTAACGAAAAAAAGACACCTAAAAACTAGGTATATCCAATATATAAGAATACTCCTATCACAATTTATTTTAATGATACATAAACTATATAAACTATGTAATATAGAATTTTATGTAGTATTAAAATTAATACAGGAGCTTTTTAATATGAATAATGATTGTAATTGTAACTGTAGCCCAAATTATAATTTAAATTATCAACTTTGGTCTACTATTCCATATCCAAACAGAAATAATCCTTATGAAGGTATAGACCCTTCAGCTATGTCATGGCCACTTATGTATATTAGCAGAGATTGTTCTAATAATTTCTATGATTTTAAGGGTGATCCCATTTCATTTAAATTTATTGATCCTAATTTTGTAGACTTTAATAAAGAACTTCTTGAAGTTATGCATGTTCAAAACAACCTTACTTGTGAGCAAAAAAATATTGCTACATTTTGGGGAACTGGAGTTCCTGCACAGCAGTGGACACCTATATTTTTAAAACTTATAGATGAGTATAATGTTACTCCTCCTACATCTGCAAGAATTCTTGCTTGCCTACAAAATGTTATGAATGATGCCTTTGTCGTAACTTGGCATTATAAATACTATTTTGATTGTGCTAGACCTTGTCAGTTAAACAGAGATTTAAAAACTCATTTAGCAACTCCTATATTTCCAACTTACCCATCTGGACATTCACTTATTTCAGGAGCTGTTGAAGTTGTTTTATCATATTTCTTCCCAAAAGAAGCTTGTACAATACACAAATTAGCTGAATCTGCTTCTATTTCAAGACTTTATGGTGGAATTCATTTTAATTCTGATTTACAAGAAGGACTAAGTATTGGAAGACAACTTGGAGCTTGTGCTGTTGAATATTTAAAAACCGAACACGAAAGTGATTATATAATTATGTAATATTCCACATCAAAAAGAACTATGAGAATTATCATAGTTCTTTTGCTATTTTATTTATTCTTTTCCTAAAAAGTCTTTAAGATCTTTTGCTATATAAATTTCTTTTTTAGCATTCATCTCATTTATATATTCTACACAAGCTTTAACACAATCCATACACACATAACCTTCTTTAACTTTTCTTCCCATAGCAAGTTTCTTTACTCCACAGACCTTACATATTGAACCACCAAAAAATTGCATATTTACCTCACTAATATTTATTACTAATATTTATTACTAATAATATCTATATGCTATAACTTTTAATTATTCTATCTTACATAAGATAATACTAAATATAAATTATGACTTCATATAACCAATAAATAAATACTAGCTATTTGTATTTCATTGATAAACAGATGTACTTCACACTTGCACATTTTGTCTAAATATGTTACAATTTTATTAAAGAGATGGCAAAATAGTAAATAAAATTACAATTTGGTAATAAATATAGATTAAATATAAACAATTTTAGGAGGGCATTTTTATGGAAGCATCGGTTGGAAATCAGAAAAACAAAAAATTAAAGCACCCGCCTGGGCTTTATCTTTTATTCCTGACAGAAATGTGGGAAAGATTTAGTTACTATGGTATGAGGTCATTACTTATCCTTTACTTAACAGCTACTTTTGTTCAAGGTGGACTTGGATTTGATGTTAGTACAGGAGCTATGATTTACGGATTATATACAGGCTTTACATATTTCACTCCTATTATTGGTGGATATCTTGCTGATAAATATCTAGGTCAGAAACTTGCAATTATTATTGGTGGTACTGTTATGGCACTTGGTAACCTTGCATTATTTGGTCTTAGTGGAAAAACCGGTCTATTTATTGGACTTGGTGCACTTATAATAGGTAATGGTTTCTTTAAACCTAATATTTCAACAGTGGTTGGGCAACTTTATGATAATGGTGATAAGAGAAAAGATTCTGCTTTCACTATTTTCTACATGGGTATCAACATAGGTTCATTAATTGCTCCTATCATATGTGGTCTTCTTGCAGAAAATATTTTTGCACATAAAATAAATGGTGTTATTGTTCAGTATGGATTTAAATATGGATTCCTTGCTGCTGCAATTGGTATGGTTATAGGTCAGGTTGTATTTATAATCTTTGCACCTAAATATTTAGGACATGTTGGTGGTAAAAAAGTAGTTTCTAAAACTGAAAAACTTGAAAAGAAACCTTTAACTAAACAAGAAAAGAAAAGAACTCTTGCAATATTAATTCTTGCAATGTTCGTTGTATTCTTCTGGGCTGGTTTTGAACAAGCTGGAAGTTCACTTACAATGTTTGCTGAGAAGTTAACTGATAGACATATATTTGGAACAACTGTACCAGTTACATTCTTCCAATCAATAAACCCAATATTTGTTCTTTTATTATCTCCAATCTTTGCAAAGATTTGGTTTACACTTGCTAATAGAAGACAGGGAGATTTAAAAATCCCAACAAAAATGGCACTTGGTATGGTAACACTTGGAATAGGATTCCTTGTTATGGTATTTGCTACAATGTCAATTGGTAGTTCTGAAAACCCAGTAATGAAAGCTAGTATGTGGTGGCTTGTTATGACTTACTTCTTTAACACAGTTGGAGAATTATGCTTATCGCCTATCGGACTTTCAATGGTTTCAAAAATTGCCCCTGTAAAACTTGCTTCTCTACTCATGGGAGCTTGGCTTGCAAGTTCAGGTGTTGCAAGTATACTTGGTGGATTTATAGCATCAAATCTTGATGCATTTGGAGCAACTGAAATATTCGCAATCATATCTGGAGTATCAATAGTGCTAGGACTTGTATTATTCTTCCTAAGCCCTAAAATTTCAAAAATGATGGAATAAAATATAGTAAAATAGGATGTAACCGCAATTGGTTACATCCTATTTTTTATTAACACACCGTATTTTTTATATCTAATCCTCTATGATTTCCAGTCCTGTCATTCTTTATTTTTAATATCTCTGCTAAAATTTCCATAGCTATTTCTGCTGGTGTTCCATCTGAAAAATCCAGTCCTATTGGTGCATGTAATTTTTTAAAATTTTCTATATCTATCCCCTCTTCTAATAACTCCTTAGTTACTTGTATAACCTTACTTTTACTACCCATCATTCCTACATATTTTATATCTTTTCCTATTACTTCTCTTAAAGCAATCTTATCAATTAAATGTCCTCTTGATGCTATAACAACATAAGTATTTTTAGGTAATTTTTGATTTTTAATATGTTCTGCAACATCTCCTGTTAAAACAGTTATACCATTTAATGCTATGTATTCTTCTCTATCATCAATTATAACTATATCAAAATTAAGTGATTTAGCTATATAAGTTAACTCCTTTGAAACATGCCCTGCTCCTATAACCATTAATTTATTAGCTGGTTTAAATATTTTTATAAATCCTCTAACTTGTCCCCCACAAGCAAGCTTTAACGTATCACTTGCACCCATTCCATATGCAAATTCTTTATTCTCTCCTGTTTTTAAAAGTTCTCTAGCTTCTTTTATCACCTCAAACTCTACAAGTCCCCCACCAATTGTTCCAGATATATCATCATTAAAAACTGCCATAATAGCCCCTGTCTTTCTTGGTGTTGAACCTTTAGATTCTGTAACTGTTACTAACGCACAACTCTCTCCTTCTAAAACCCTTGCTTCAATCTCTCGTAGTACTTTATATTCCATGACCTACCCCCTAAAATATTAATTAAAATATATTTTTACTCTACATTTAACTATTAAAAATTTT
>NZ_CAMQRY010000161.1 GCF_947036855.1 uncultured Clostridium sp. | reverse complement strand
ATAAGTATTTTATACCACTATGAAAAATAACTGTCAAGTTTGTTAAAATATAATTAATTAATGAAATAGCGATATAATTTTAGAAAATTGAAAAATAAAATATTATTAAATGAAGTTGAGCTAGGTAATTAGCTTAACTTTTATATTATAATATTAATAATAAAGTATATGAGTAAGGTGGTGGAGTGAGTGGACTTTTAGCAGTTCATTTTAATTTTATGAGAAGAAAAATTTTTGTGGTTGAAGATGAAGAAAAAATAGTTAAGGAACTTAAAGTATTGTTTGAGAAATATGGATATGATGTGAGTTATAGTTTTAATTTTGAAAATATAGTTGAGGATATACTAAGTGAAAAGCCAGATATTGTACTACTTGATATTAATTTACCTTATTATGATGGATATTTTATATGTAGGGAACTTAGAAAAGTAACTAATATACCAATAGTTGTGGTAACAAGTAGGGATAGTGAAATGGATGAGCTTATGAGTATTAATTTAGGTGCAGATGATTTTATTACAAAACCATATAATACACAGATTTTACTTGCACGAGTTGGGGCTATTATAAAAAGAGCTTATGGTAATAGCTTAGATTCAGAGTTATTTGTTTTAAGGGATTTAACTTATAATATGTCTACAAGTGAAGTGATTTTTAAAGGTAGCAAAGTAGAACTTACTAAAAATGAAAGTAAAATACTATATACACTTTTTAAAAATAAAGGAAAGATAGTTTCAAGGGACAAGATAATTAAAGAACTTTGGAAGGCTGAAGAGTTCATTGATGATAACACACTTACGGTTAATGTAAATAGACTTAGAAGAAAGATAGAAGAGATAGGTGCTATAAATTATCTTCAAACTAAGAGGGGACAAGGTTATATATTGATATGAGAGTAGGAGAATATTTAAGAGATAAAGTAGTTTTTATTTTTATAAATATAATGGCTTTAACTTTTACAGTAGTTTTGTTAAATGCTTTAAGTATAGGAGCATATGCAATATTTTTTATTATACTTATTAACTTTATAGCATCAAGTCTATTTTATATTTTTGATTATTTTAAGAAGAAAAAATATTATAAAGAAATTTTTGATAACTTAAAGAACCTTGATAAAAAATATCTTATTGTAGAAATGTTAGAAGAAGAATCTTTTATAGAGTCAGGAATTTTGAAAGAGATTGTTATTCAAAGCAATAAGTCTATGAGTGATGAGGTAGCAAAGCATAGAAACTCTTCTATTGAGTATAAGGATTATATAGAAAGATGGGTACATGAGATAAAAACACCAATAGCAATTTCAAAACTTATTATTGATAATAATTCATCAGATGAACTTGAAAGCATAGATACAGAACTTGATAGAATTGAAAATTATATAGAGCAAGCACTTTTTTATGCTAGAAGTGATAATGCTAATGAGGATTATATAATTAAAAAGATGAAACTAAGGAGTGTAGTAAGCAGTGTTTTAAAAAGAAATATGAATGTATGTATTGATAGGCAGATTAAGATAAATATGGACTTTGAAGATACTGTTGTCTATTCAGATAGCAAGTGGGTTGAATTTATTATAAATCAAATAGTAGGAAATTCAATTAAGTATATGAATGGGCAAGTTAAAGAAATAACTTTTAACTTAGATCAGAGAGATAATAATATAGTTTTTGAAATTAAAGATAATGGTGTAGGTATACCAAGAAGTGATATTAAAAGAGTATTTGAAAAAGGGTATACAGGAGAAAATGGTAGAAAATTTGGAAAATCAACAGGGATAGGATTATATATATGTAAAAAGCTATGTGATAGACTTGGTACTCAGATTTATATTAAATCAGAAGAGGAAAAAGGAACTAGTGTATTTTTAAACTTTCCGATAGGTTCTATGGTTATATTTGAAAATTCTAATGTGACAAAAGTGTAAGTTAAATGTTCCATTATCTTATGGTTATAAAAGTGTGAGACTTGTAAAATTAAAATATAAAGTTTGAAAAAGATAAATGGAGGGATATTTGTGGAGAAGGAAATTTTAAAAGTATCAAATATAGAAAAGTATTATGGGAAGAGAGGGAATATTACAAAAGCATTAGATAATATAAGTTTTATAGTAGAAAAAGGTGAGTTTATAGCTATTATGGGGGCATCAGGAAGTGGGAAAACAACACTTTTAAATTGTATATCAACTATTGATAGAGTTACAAGTGGAAAAATATTAATAGGTGATAAGGATATTACAGCACTGAGTGAAAAGAAACTTGCAAGGTTTAGAAGAGAAGAACTCGGTTTTATCTTTCAAGATTTTAACCTGTTAGATACTCTTAACAATTATGAAAATATTGCACTTGCAATGTCTATTTTAAAAATTAAACATAGAGAAATAGATAGTAGAATAAATATGATTTCTGAAACACTTGGAATTAAAGGGATTTTAAATAAGTTTCCATATGAAATTTCAGGTGGAGAAAAGCAAAGAGTTGCAGCAGCAAGGGCAATTATTGCAAATCCTAGTTTAATCCTAGCAGATGAACCAACAGGAGCATTAGATTCTAAGTCAGCAAGAGATTTACTTGAATCACTTGAAAAGCTTAAAGAGAGTTTAGGGTCAACTATACTTATGGTTACTCATGATGCTTTTACAGCAAGTTATGCAAGTAGAGTTCTATTTATAAAAGATGGGAGGCTATTTAATGAAATTATAAGAGGAAAAGATGATAGAAAAGAGTTTTTTGATAAGATACTAGATGTTGTAGCAGTTCTTGGAGGTGATGGTTTAAGTGTATTTTAAACTTGCGCTAAAGAATGTAAAAAGAAGTATTAAGGATTATAGTGTCTATTTTTTCACTTTAATATTATCAATAACAATATTTTATAGTTTTAACTCAATAGAGGCTCAAAAAGTTATGTTAGACCTTACTAAAGCTGAAGGAATGGCTCTTGAAATGGTCAATACAGTAATGGGGATTTTTTCATTTACAATTTCAGGAGTATTAGTATTTTTAATTTTATATGCAAATAGATATCTTATAAAAAGAAGAAAAAAAGAGTTTGGAATATATCTGACGATTGGAATGGAAAGAGGAACAGTTGCTAAAGTTTTATTTTATGAAACACTTATAGTTGGTTTCTTTTCGTTACTAATTGGAATTATAATAGGAATATTTGTTTCACAGGGACTAGGTATATTTACAGCAAAATTATTTGATACTACAATTGTAGATTTTACATTTATAGTATCTATTAGTGGAATTTTAAAAACTGTTATATGTTTTGTGATTATATATATATTAGTACTTATATTTAATAGTTTTTCTATGAGAAAAATAACTATAATAAAGCTTATTAGAGCTAAAAATAAAAATGAAAACTTTATTCTCAAAAATATTTGGGTTTCTGTCATTTTATTTTTAATAAGTATAGCCATGATTGGAGTAGCTTATCAGATAGCGCTAAAAGAAGGAATTGCAATTTTAGGAGAGAAGCAAGGTATAGCAATAGCACTAGGAGTAGTAGGGACATTTTTTATGTTTTTCTCATTAGCAGGATTTTTCTTAAAAATATTTCAAAGTATTAAATCAAAATATTTTACAGGGCTTAATAGTTTTATACTAAGACAAATAAGTAGCAAGATGAATAGTACATTTATCTCAATGGCAGTAATTTCATTAATGTTGTTTGTAGCTATTTGCACACTTGCAGGAGGCTTTGGAATAAATAATGCAATAAGAAGTAATTTAGAGTCTTTAACAAATTTTGATATTATGGTTTCAAATTATTATGGTAATAACATTAATAATATACTTAAAGACAATAAAATTGATATAAGCAAATACAGTGATTCATATGCTAGTGTTGGATATTATAATAGTGATGTTAAATATAGTGATTTATTAAGTGTAGCACAAAGAGAAAATGAAGAACTTAAAAATTATGCACCTATAAGTACTGATAGAACGATAAAGGTAATAACTCAGTCTGATATAAATGGGATATTAAAGATTTTAGGGAAAAAGCAAGTTGAGATAAAAAATAATCAGTATATGCTTTTAAGTGATGTAGATGCTATGAAAGAGCCTCTTAAAAAGGTGATTTTAGATAATAAGGTAATTAGTGTAGCAGGTAAGAATCTTAGCCCAGCAAAGAGTAGAGTAATTAATGATGTTATAAATATAGGAATGATAAAATCTAATATAGCAGTCATTGTTGTAAATGATAGTGTGGTGAAGGGGGAGAAAGCAGAATTTACTAATCTACTTATTAAAAATGCTAAGGATTTAGACTCTCTTACAGAAAAATTGCACAAGTTATCACAAGAGCATAAAGATGGAGGACATAACAATATTTCTATAAAAACTAAAGATAGGCTTGTGGCTTCTTCAACAATGCTTGGTATTTCAGTATCATATGTTGGGATTTATATAGGATTTATATTTACAATTGCAGCAGCAGGAATATTATCAATACAACAGTTATCAGAGGTAAGTGATAATATAGAAAGATACAGGGTTTTAGGTAAAATAGGAGTAGATAAAAAGATGATTAAAAAATCAATTTTAGTTCAAATAGGAATCTATTTCTTTATACCATTATTAATCGGGATAATTCATTCAATAGTAGGACTTGAAATTTCAGCAGGTGTGGTAGCAATATTTGGAGAAGTTAATTTCTTAGATAATATATTTATATCTGTTGGGGTGTTGCTTGTAGTGTATATTGGATATTTTATAATGACATATATAAATGCTAAAAATACGATAGTTGGAAAAATTAAAG
>NZ_CAMQRY010000160.1 GCF_947036855.1 uncultured Clostridium sp. | reverse complement strand
TTAAGCTTAGAACGAGAGATTAAGGAGAATTACGAATGAAAAAAATAATAAATTACGATACAAGAAGAAAAATATTAGAAAAATATATGAATGGAATGAGCGTTGATGAATTAGCTGAAGTTTATAAAGTGCCAAGGACTACTATTAGTTCAATAGTTCATAGTAGATTAACTAAAATGATAGGGTTATAGAATGAGTTAAATATGGGATTTAACATAAAAAAGTGTGCGACATTGTTTTAAATTACGAGTGAAATAAAAAAGCATATGCAAAATTAAGCATATACTTTTAGTTTATAAATTTGTTAAATAGTTTAATGGGTTTATTAAATAGTCTACAAAAGAATATATGCTCGGCTAAGCATATATTCTCATGTTAAATGATTTTGCCAATATTAATGACACTATAATTTTACCACACCAAGTTTTACCAACAAGTGATTTTTGTTGGAGTATTTGTATTTAATTTACAAGTGGAAGAAGGTAATAATAATGAATGAAATAATAAATGTAATAGAAGCAAGAGGACAAAGAAAGTATCATCTAAAATTTATAGGAATTAAAAACTTTGAAATAGAGGAACTAAAGAGAGAAATAGAAGTGGATCGTAGTGAAAGAGTAGAGAATTATCTTTTAGAAGAAAAGTATAACCAATTATCAGAATTATTAATGTCATTGAATTTCTTAGAACGTAAAGTAATAGTTTTAGATAAGATACTAGATTTAAGCAAGTTACTATAAGTGCGACATTGAAATATATGTAGCGAAGATTTAGAAAATAAAAAAAGCAACCTAGAGGCTTGCTAGATTGCTTAGATAATGAAATATATAAACTTAGTCACAAGAGCATATATAACACTTTAAGTTTATAATGCCAGAGTAGATTTTGCAAGTAAATTATAAGGAGAAAGGTAAATGAGAGATAATATTTTTAGAAAGACAGAAAAGAAATTATATAGCTATTTTGATAAAGATAAACTTATAAGAAGTTATGAGGAAAAAATTAAATATTTAAAAAAGTATCACCAGGAGCTAGAAGATAAGATTAAAAATGTTGATATAAAAATAGATGCTGATATAAAAGCTATTAGCTATGAAGCTAGAGTACAAACATCGAGTGATGGAATTAGCTGCGTTGAAAAAATGATGATAAAAATGATAGAAGATTTAGAAATAGAAAAGGCTAGGGTTTATATAGAAATAGATAATCTTGAAAGAAGAATTAGAAATATAGATGAAAAGAATAAAATAATAGAAAGTAATATAAATATGCTTAATAAAGATATATTAGATTTTATAAAATATAAATATGGAAATAGAAAAGCAAATAAAGAAATTGCTATTGCTATGAATATGAGTGAGGCAAGCATTACAAGGCTTAAAGAGTTAGCAATAAAAAGAGTTAATAGCTGGGAAGAAACATTATTTCCTTTAATAACTTTTTAAAAACATGAAATTTTTGTGAAATTTTACTGAAATTTTATGAAATTAATGTGAAATTTTTTGAAATTTTATTATAATAATTTATGTTAGAATATATATTGTCATAGTTTTATATAATCTGAATGTATAAAAGAATGTAGCTATTGAGTTATTATAGCTACATCCTTTTATACTATTGAATAGTAAGGTATGTTATTATAATATATGAGATAACTTTTAAGTGTAGAATAAACACCTATACAGATATGAAATTTTATACTGCAACGATAAACCATTTGTAGAAATACAGGTGGTTTTTTTACGTGGATTTTTAAGGGAATTAGGTGAGATAAATGTTAAAGAAATTTTGCAGGTGTCAAAAGATCATACCGCAAGAGATGAAAATATGTGATGAATGTAAAAAGAAGTTTGAATATAAAAAGAAAATACAAGATAAAGAAACTTATCAAAAATATAAAGGCAAAAGAACTGATGATAAAGAGCAAAAGTTTTATAAGACTCAGAACTGGGTATTTACACGAGATGTTGTTAAGGCTAGAGATAAAGGCATATGTAGGTTATGCGATAGCAAAGGTAAGTTATCATTTGTTAATAACGTACATCATATTGAAGAGCTTAAAGATACTTGGGAACTTAGAACAAGTATGAGTAATCTGATTTGTCTTTGTGATAGATGCCATTTTTATGTTCATAAGAAGTATAAAATGAGTAATGAGGATAAAATAGCTATGCAGACGAAATTAAGGGAGATTATGCAGTAGGGTAGGGGGGATAGCAAAATATTTTTGCAATTGCTTCCAGGTCCATGTATATATGTGCTCTCGTGCAAAAACTCCCTAAATGAATTTTTTGGCGTGGGTGGGATTGTTGGGGAATCCATAAAATTAAGTTTAAAAAAAAGAAAAACTATAAAATTTCATAAAAAAAGAAAGGTGGTGATTAACATAGCTAGACCTAGGCAACCAACTGATTTAGTAGTTTTAAAAGGTAAGAAGCATCTTACTAAAGATGAAATAAAAAGTAGAAAGTCAAATGAAGTAAAAGTTAAAAGTGATAAAGTAAAAGCACCGAGTTACTTAGCTAAAATTGAGAAAAAAGAGTTCAATAAGATAGCAAAAGAGTTAATTGAGATAGGAATTATGTCTAATTTAGATGTTGATTCACTATCTTTTTTTATTAAAACAAGAAAAGAATATTTGAAAATTACAAAAGAAGTTGATGATAGAGCACCAACTAAAGTTGTAAAAGTTCTGGATTATGATGATGAAGGGATTTTAATCGGAGATCATGAAGAAGTTATATTAGATGAAGATTATGAAACACTTTTAAAGATGCAACTTAGAGTTTTAGATACATGTAGAAAATGTGCATCAGATCTTGGACTAAGTATTACGAGTAGATGTAGATTAGTAGTTCCTCAAGAAGATGATGATAAGCCAGAAAATAAATTTTCAAGGTTTATGTAGGTGAGAGAATGATTGATAGAGTAACAAAATACGCAAATGATGTTCTTGATGGAATTATTATTGCAGGAGACTTGGTAAAACAAGCTTGTAACAGACATTTAGAAGATTTGGAAAAGTCTAAGTATAGTGCTTATAAATATGAGTTCCTAGTTGAAAAGTCCTTAGCTAATATAGATTTCTTTGAAAGTTTAAGTTTTACAGATGGTAAAATTGCAGGAACACAAATAGAGTTATTTGGATTTCAAGATTTTATAATAGGTTCGATATATGGGTGGGTTAATAAATCAACTGGGTATAGAAGGTTTAAAAAAGCATATTTACAACTTGGCAGAAAGAACGCAAAATCGTTACTTAGTGGTGGAAATGCTATTAAACTTAGTGGTTTTGATAACTATCCTAATGCACAAGTTTATGCAACAGCAACAAAAATGAAGCAGGCAAGAATAGTTTGGAAGCAAGCAGCTAATTTTATTGGTATGGATTCTGATTTAAGAGAAATATTTAGAGTTCAAGATCATGCATCAACTATTACTTGTAAGTTAAATGGTTCTCAAATTATGGCTCTTGGTAGAGATACAGGAACTATTGATGGATTTGATCCTCATGGAGGAATTATTGATGAATACCATAGTCATAAAACTAACCAAATGGTTAAGTTATTAGAAGATGGAGCAGTTAACCAAGATGAATATTTAATTTTAATTATTACAACAGCAGGATTTAATTTAAATGGACCATGTCATAAAGAATGGGAATATTGCAAACAAGTACTTGCAGGTACTACGGAAAATGAAGAATATTTTGTTTATATAGCTCAAATGGATAAAGAAGATGATATTTGGGATTATAAAAATTGGGTAAAAGCTAATCCGTTAGTAGCGAACCTGCCACAGGCATTAGATAACCTAAAGCGTTTTGCAAAGGAATCTAGAGAAAAAGGTGGAGAAGATTTAAGAAATTTTTTAACTAAGTCATTAAATATATGGTATGAGTTTAGCAATAATCAGTATATTAGTCCTACGGAGTTTAAAATGTGTGCTTGTAATAAAACATTAGAAGATTTTAGAGGAGAAATTTGCTTTATAGGGCTTGATTTAAGTAGTGGTGGAGATTTAACATCGTTAGCACTTATATTTGTTTACTATGAAGATGGAATCAAGAAATATTTTATCCATTCACATAGTTTTATTCCAGCAAAAAGAGTCGCAGAACATATTGAAAGTGATGATGTACCTTATGATGTTTGGATAAATCAAGGATTGCTTACAGTTACGGAAACTCTTGGAGGAATAAAAACTGATTATAGATATATAATTACATATTTAAAAAACTTAGTTAAAGAATATGATATAAAAATTGAACAACTAGGATATGATCCTCATAATGCAGATACATTTTTACAAGACTTAGAAGAATTAGGGTGTGATTGTATTGAGATATATCAAACTTGTAAATATCTTAACGATCCAACGGAAGACTTTCAGTTAGAAGTTAAAGCTGAGAATATTCAGTATAACGAATCGAATGAATTACTTGCTTGGAGTGTTGTAAATGCTAAAACAGTTTCAAATGCAGCAGGAGAAATTAAAATTGATAAAAATAGAAGAGTCAAGAGAATAGATCCAGTAGATGCAATAATTGATGCTTATAAATTAGTATTTAAACAAGAAAGATTAACAAGTATTGATATTAATAAATATGCTAATGAAGATTTCTTAAGAAAGTTATGGAGATGATAAAGTGAAGAAAATAAAAGATGTATTTTATAATTACTTAGAAGATTTTTTAATCATCATAGGTCTTATTATAGTATCTGGAATGACATTATTACTTAGTATATCGATTGGAATATATGTTATAGGAATAATATTTATAGTTCTTGGTATTTATTTTGCAAGAAATCCTTTGAAAAGGAGAGA
>NZ_CAMQRY010000159.1 GCF_947036855.1 uncultured Clostridium sp. | reverse complement strand
TTTTTCTATTGGCAAAATAATTCTATAACTATAAATAATATTGAAGTTAAAGATGAGAAAGTTCCAAGTGAGTTTGAAGGTTATAAAATACTTCAAATATCAGATTTACATAATAAAGGTTTTGGAGAAGGACAGAAAAATATATTAAAGAGAATTAAAAAAGTAGAGCCAGATATAATTGTAGTTACAGGGGATTTAGTTGATTCTCCAGAAACTGAGAATGCTATGGAGTTAATGAAAGGAATAAAAGAAATTGCACCTGTATACTTTGTTTCAGGAAATCATGAAGCTTGGATTGGTTCATATGATACGTTAAAAGCTAGTTTAGAAGAAATGGGAATTATAGTTTTAGATGATGAAAAAGTAGAAGTTACAAAGGGTAATAGCTCTATTGAGATGTTAGGACTTCTTGATACTTCATTTATTGAACCTGAAAGTAAAGAAGCATATACAGGAGAGCAGTTAAATAAGTTGGTGAAAGAAAATGATAAATTAAAAATTTTATTAGCACATAGACCAGAACTTTTTGATACATATTCAGAAAGTGATGTAGATTTAGTATTTTCGGGACATGCTCATGGTGGACAATTTAGAATTCCATTTGTAGGTGGAGTGGTTGCACCAGACCAAGGATTATTTCCAAAATTAACAGCAGGTATTCATACAAAAAAGGATACATCAATGGTTATAAGTAGAGGTCTTGGAAACAGTATTATTCCAGTAAGGATTTTTAACAGACCAGAACTTATAGTAGTAACATTAAAAAAATAATAGAAATAAAATTAAAAGTTTGATTGAAGATAGGTTTAAAGCCTATCTTTTTTTGATTTAAATTGTATAGATGTATCTAAATGATTTGAAAAAGTATACGAAAATAATATTGAGTAAATTTAGTTCTTTTTAAGTTTACGTAATATTATAATTTAGTTAATAGAAGTAAAATATTTTCAATTTATAATAAAAGTAATTAAAGATTAAAACTTCGAGATAAGGGGTAGTTTAATGATAACGAAGATAATGAGTAAAATATATGTAGCATATATTGAGATTGTAGTACTTACAAGTAAGGTTACGATTGATAAGGAGTTTGATTCAGAACGTATTAAAAATTCTATTGTGAGTTCTTGGCATGGTGATAGTTTTGCTATGAACTTTTTGCTAAGAGAGTTTAGTAATGAAAAAAATGTACTTTATGGTGTTACAAATTCTAGTTGGAGAGGGCAATTTATAGCAGAAATGATGCATACATATGGTGGGAAATCAGTTAGGATGCCAAGTGGTATTAAGATGAAAGGATATTTAACAAAGCTTAAGGAAGTTAGTAAGATTGAAAATAGTAGTTTATATATAACACTTGATGGTCCGGATGGTCCTGTTAGAGAGCCTAAGAAAATAGGCTTTATGCTTTCTAATGAGTCAGGAAAAAAGCTTTTACTTGTTGATGTAACTTATTCAAGAAAGGTTATTTTAAGAAGATGGGACAAATATGCGATACCTCTTCCTTTTGGAAAGATATATTTTACAGCGCATGATATAGGTGTTGTATCAAAAGAAAATTTAAAAGAATTTAAGGATTTTAAAAATATAACTAAAGAATTATATAGTTATGCATAGGTAACATATTGTATTAAATTTAATTTTAATGTAATATATATAAAGTATTTATGTCTAAAAAAATACATAAATAAGACAAAAGATAGAATATAATCAAAAAAAGGGGCTTGTTATGAAAAAAGGATTAACTATTAATAAGATAGTTGCGATAGGTATAGGTTCAGCAGTTTTCATGATTTTAGGGAGATTTGCAGCAATTCCAACAGGAGTTCCTAATACAGAGTTTGCAACAGCTTATGCATTTTTAGCTCTTATGGCAGTAGTTTATGGTTCAAGAACAGCTTTTGCTATTGGATTTATAGGACATACCCTAAAGGATTTAACTTATGGATCACCTTGGTTTAGTTGGATAATTGCATCAGCAGTTATGGGACTTATTATAGGACTAGCTTGTAGAAGAATTAAAATATCAAATGGAGTTTTTGGGAAAAAGCAAATTATTATTTATAATTTTTATCAAATAATTGCAAATGCTATTGCTTGGGGATTTGTTGCTCCAACATTAGATTTCCTTTTATATAAAGAACCAATAGAGAAAGTATATATACAAGCTTCTGTTGCAGGAGTTTCAAATGCAATAACTTGTGGGGTGCTTGGAACAATACTTATATATTCATATTCAAAAACAATAATTAAAAAAGGTAGTCTTAGAAAAGAGTACGAATAATATAGAGTGTAAAAAGAATACCAGATAGGTTTTAATTCTGGTATTTCTTTTATTTACAGAGAAAGAATTAGAAGTAAAAACAAGGGGGAAAAGATATTGAAAAAACCAGTTATTGAGTTTAAAAACTTTAGCTTTCAGTATAGAGCGCAAGAGAGTCCAACTTTAAATAATATAAATCTTACAATATATGAGGGAGAAAAAATCTTAATTGTAGGTCCATCAGGTTGTGGGAAAAGTACAATAGCAAATTGTATTAATGGACTTGTTCCATTTTTATATGTTGGAGATACAAACGGAAGTTTAAAGGTTAATGGAAAAGAAACAAGTGATTTAAGCATTGCAAAGTTATCAAATGAGGTAGGGACAGTTCTTCAAGACCCAGATGGTCAATTTATAGGACTTACAGTTGCAGAAGATATCGCTTTCAAACTTGAAAATGAGTGTGTTTCACAGGAAGATATGATAAGAAAAGTTGATATGGTTTCTAAAATTGTTGGAGTAGATACTTATTTAGATGCCTCACCACATAGTCTTTCAGGTGGTCAAAAGCAAAGAGTTACACTTGCCGGTGTTATGATTAGTGATGTGAATATTCTTCTTTTTGATGAGCCACTTGCAAGTCTTGACCCAGCAACAGGAAAAACATCTATAAATCTTATAGATGAGATTCATAAGCATAATGATAAAACTATTGTGATAATAGAGCATAGACTTGAAGATGTTCTATATAGAAATATTGATAGAATAATTGTGATGCATGAGGGAGAGATTCTTGCAGATTTAAACCCAGATAAACTTGTTGCAACAAATATTCTTATAGAAGAAGGTATAAGAGAACCTTTATATGTTACAGTTTTAAAATACGCAGGTATTTCTATAACTGAGAAAATGAAAGCATCTAGTATTGATACAATAGTTGTTGAGGAGTTTGCAGACAAACTTAAAGTTTGGAGCAGAGATGTAAGTGAAGTATCAGTTACAAAGGAAGAAAAGAGTATATTAGAATTTAAGAATATAGATTTTTCTTATGATAAAAATGGTAAGAAGATTTTAAATAATATTTCATTTAAAGTTGAAGATGGTGAGATTCTTAGTATTGTTGGAAAAAATGGTGCTGGAAAGTCTACAATTTCAAAACTTATATGTGGTTTCTATAAACCAACAAGTGGAGCGATTTTATTTAATGGAGAAGATATGAGTTCTTTATCTATTAAAGAGAGGGCAGAGAAAATTGGACTTGTTATGCAAAATCCAAATCAAATGATTTCAAAACCTATGATATTTGATGAAGTTGCTTTAGGACTTAAAGCTAGGGGCATTTCAGAAGAAGAGATAAAAGAAAGAGTTACAAAGACTCTTAGAATATGTGGACTTTATCCATTTAGAAACTGGCCTATATCAGCACTTAGCTACGGACAAAAGAAGAGAGTTACAATTGCAGCAATTCTTGTTTTAAATCCTAAAGTTATAATTCTTGATGAGCCAACAGCAGGACAAGATTTTAGACATTACACAGAGATAATGGAATTCTTAATTGAACTAAATAAGCAAGGTGTAACAATAATAATGATAACGCATGATATGCACCTTATGCTTGAGTATACCGACAGAGCAGTGGTTTTAGCTAGTGGAGAGAAAATTGCAGAGGATATAGCATCAAATATTTTAACTGATAATCGTATAATAGAGCAGGCAAATTTAAAGGAAACATCAATCTCAGAACTTGCAGTTAAACTTAAATTTGAAAATCCAAGAGATTTAGTTAGAAAATTTATAGAGTTTGACAGGAGGGAAAGATAGATGAAAACAATGCTTGAATATACAAAGAAAAATTCGATAGTTCATAATCTTACAGGAGCAACAAAGATGCTATTTTTACTTGCCTTTGTAATAGCTTCAATGATAAGTTATGATACAAGACTTTTATTTGGGCTTCTTATATTTAGTATAGTTATCTTTAAGATGTCTAAGGTTGAATTTAAAGAAATATCATTTGTATTTTACTTTATAATGATATTCCTTGTTGTGAATACAATAATCATATTCTTAATATCTCCATACCAAGGTGTAGAGATTTATGGTACAAAGACAGTTCTGTTTAAGATAACAAATTATTATCAGGTAACAGTAGAGCAACTTTTCTATCAACTTAATTTTGTTTTAAAATATCTACTTATAACACCTATGGCACTTGTTTTTATGGTTTCAACAAACCCAAGTGAATTTGCTTCATCTTTAAATAAGATAGGGGTTAGTTATAAAATGTCTTATGCAGTAGCAATTGCACTAAGATATATACCGGATGTTCAAAGAGAGTATCATGATATAGCTTTTGCACAGCAGGCAAGAGGAATAGATATGTCAAAGAAAACAAGCATAATAAATAGAATAAAAAATGCTTCAATTATAATAATGCCACTTATTTTCTCAAGTCTTGAAAAGATAGAGGTAATAAGTTGTGCTATGGAGATAAGAGCATTTGGAACTAAGAAAAAGCGTACTTGGTATAGTGAGCAGAAAACAAGCAAGGTAGATTATCTTGTAAGAATAATAGGAATTATTCTTATAGCAATATCAGTATATTTAATATATAGAAATGGTGGAAGATTCTATAATCCATTT
>NZ_CAMQRY010000158.1 GCF_947036855.1 uncultured Clostridium sp. | reverse complement strand
GGTTTTGCCTTAAGATGTTTTTTTATGAAAAATTATTTATAAGTCATTATAAGATTTGAAGTCAAATAGTGACTTGGCATTTTTTACGGCCCTTAAAACTGCTTCTTCCATAACTTTTGTTGCAATAGTACCTATAAGGCTAGTATCAAATTTTTCAGTTCCATTAGATACTGCAAAAATAGTATCACCATCAAACATAGTATGTGCAGGATATATAGTCCTAGCAAATCCATTATGTGCCATAGAAGCTATTTTTTTATTTTCTGCTTTAGATAAATTAGCATTTGTTATTATAGCACCGATAGTAGTATTTCCTTTAAAAGCACTTTGAGCTTTTATATTAGATGTAAGCATAGAATTTTCAGTATCTATAAACTCATTATTTTTATCTAGTGCTCCAGCTATAATTTTAGCAGTTGAAGGATCTTTTATATCACCAAGGGCATTAACACCAACAATAGCAGCAACTTTTAAATCTCCAATTTGTACAGCATAGCTACCAAATCCACCTTTCATAGCAGATTTAGGTCCGAAAAATTTACCTACAGTTGCACCAGTACCACAACCAATATTTCCATTAGTGTTATTAGTATAATTCTCTGAATTTATACAAGCATCAATTCCCATTTGTTTATCAGGTCTAATTTTTGAACTTCCACATCCTAAATCAAATAAAACTGCTGAGCAAACTATTGGAACTTTAGCTACTGTAACATCAAAGCCTACATCTTTACTTTCTAGGTATTCCATAACGCCAGAGGCTGCATCAAGTCCAAAGGCTGAGCCTCCTGACAATATAATAGCATGTATTTTTTGAATAAGTTCACTAGGATCTAAAAGATCAGTTTCACGAGTTCCAGGTGCACCACCTCGTACAGATACTCCTGCACTAGCACCTTCTTCACAAATTAAAACAGTACATCCAGTTGCAGCATCAAAATTTGATGCGTGTCCTAGTTTAAACCCATCTATATCTTGTATATTAATTTCATTCATTACAAATCTCCCCTTAGTTAAATGAAAAAATTATTTTCTTATTTTTTTTACAGCAAGTACAACAGGAACTGTTATGATTGCTGAAATGAAAGCTTCGGGAATTCCATTAGAAACTCCTAGTGCAATTATTGATGCACCAGCCATTTGACTAGACATATGAAGCTCCTGTGCATATTTATCTAAATAAATTATATAAGTTAGTCCAAGAACACCTACAGTATTAACCATAGTACCAAGGACAGCAGCGACTCCTATTGCAAGAATCTCCTCCTTATTTTTATCTTTTATCTTAGTAACAACAAAAATTACAAGTCCGAATAGTACAATTCCGATTACAATTCCGATTATATGAGAAATTAAATTACTTAAATCAAACATTTTAGAAAGCGATGTCCCAGCTAAGAAGCCAAGAATACCAATAATTAAGCCACCTATAATGGATGTTGCCTTTAAATTTTTCTTGCAAGATTTAAGTGTTATAACATAAATGTAATAACTAGCAATTCCTATAAGGATTCTAGGTAGAATCGCAATTATTGGATTCCAAAATATGAAGCTAGTTGGCATTGGAGCTGCAAATGCTTGATACATAGAGAAAAGTCCAAAGACAAGTCCTATGAGCGCTCCAACAAGTGGACCTTCTATAATAGCACCTATTATTACAGGTATATGCATTATAGTAGCTTTTACAGGTGGAATTGTTATAAAACCAAGACCTGTAAGTCCAAGAAAAATTGAGATTGATGAAAGCATAGCTACAACTACAAGTTTTCTTGTTTTAGAACTACGATTTCGAGAATTTTTGTTTTGATTAGACATTTTGAATACCTCCGTTCTCATTCCTTTTATAAGGATATAATTCGGTTTAATCTAAAAAGAAAAAACTATGTTCAGTTTCTGGCGAATACCGACAATTATAAGTGTAAATATAATTATGTATAATATCAATAAAAAAGTTTTTTGTTAATATTAAAAACATTATATATTAATAGAATGTTAATATATTAAGCTAGAGAAATTAGGATTTAATTTTAATATATTAAAGCGAAAAAAACAGAGAGAATAAATCCCTCTGTTAGCTAAGTTTACTAGCTACTATATTTTGAACTCTCTTTGGAAGTAATGATTCTTCTTCTTTTGAAAGCTTATCAGTGAAAATTGGTGGATGAATATATAAAGTAACATCAGATGGTTTAATAAAGTTTTTATTTGCTTCCATTATTTTATATGAACCATCTATTGTTATAGGAATTATAGGAACTTTAGATTTTGTGGCAAGTTTAAAGCTACCAGCTTTAAATTCTGCAATAGGTCCACCTTTACTACGAGTTCCTTCAGGGCAAATCACCATAGATTGTCCTTTTTTTAATATTTTAATACCTTCTATTATAGCTCCAGCAGATTTACGAAGGTTACTTCTGTCCATAAAGACACAATCCATCATTTTCATCCATCTATTTATCATTGGTATTTTTTCAATTTCTTTTTTTGAGATAAAACCTTTAGGTTTATCTAGGTAGTATATTAAAAGTGGAATATCAAAATTACTTTGATGATTACTTACAAATAATACAGCACCATCTTTAGGAATATTTTCACTTCCGATAACTGTAACTTTTGCACCACTAAGTTTTATAAAAGGCTCTGCCCATTTAGAACTTGCCTCGTGCATATATTGATATTTTTCTAAAATTTGATTATTAGCATCAAATTCAGCAACTTTTTTTTCTAGTCTTTTTGTTAATGGCATTGTTGTAACTAAGCTAGTTATAAACTTAGTATAAAATGCAATTGTTCTTAACATAAAAAATCTCCTTAATTATATGAATTAGTATATATAATAGTAACATATAATAGATGAATATTACAATCTTATATAAATCCCTATCATTAAAAAAAGTTAATCATAATATATTAAAATAAGTAGTAATTAAAATTGGTGGGGTTTAATGATGAAAGTAAATATAATTGGAGCAGGTATACTAGGTATTAGTTTAGGTATTCTTTTAATTGAACAGGGATATGAAGTGGATATATTTGAAAAAAAATTATATTCAGGAGGAAGTTTTATTCCTTTTAAAAATGAAGAATTATATGATTATAAAATACAGTATAGTGATATTAGTCTAGAGTATCTAGAAAAGTATAGATATACAATTTTTAAGGAAATAAAATTTAAAAAAATAAAAATATATAAGTATATTCAATTAAAGAATAAAGGAAAAATAGAATTGAAGCTTGGAAGAGAAAATATAGAGAAAGTTTTTTATAGTAATTGTAAAAATAATGATGCGGAGATAGTTAAATATATATTTGAGTGTGTTGATACCTTACATGAATTTAAAGAGAATAAGAAAGACCTTAAAGAAAAAAAGTTTCTAGATAGAATAAAGAAACTTTTTAGTAGAAAAAAAGAAGATATCAAAGATTATAAGAAAAAATCAGTTGAAGATGTGATAGATATGATAGAAAGTGATGAACTTCGAGAAATTATAAAAAGTCTTGCTAATAAAAAAGCTTCATATATGTATTTGCTTGATATTTTATATAAGATAAGCTATAGTGAAATTTTTGTTTTTGATGAAGATATAAGAGATATTATTTTGAAATTAGAAAAAAAGTTTTTAGATAAAGGTGGAAAGATAGAGTATAACTCTAAAGTTAAGATAATTAACTCAGGTGAAAAAGAAACAGTTATTTCAGTTAATGGAGAAAAAAAATATTGTGAGAAAATTATAATAGCTAGTAGTAATATATCTGATATAGTTGATATTTTAGATGAGAAGTATTCAATGGATAAATTAGAAAAGGTAATAAGTAATTCAATAATATATGATTCATACGTAATAGTTAATTTAGTTTTGAAGAAGAGTTTTAATAGATTTGAAGGAATAAATAGATTTGTAGCAGTAGAACCTTTTGTTGATAATGTAGGAGCATTTCACAGAAAATATGAGATTTATGGGAAAGAGATTAATGGTAAACAGAATGTTTCTATATATATAAGAGGGAATTTTGCTTATTGGAGCAAAATAGATAAGTATAAATTGATTGATGAGAATTTAAGTAAAACTTTAGTATCACGTTTAATTATAGAAGAGGTGAGTAAAAAAGTCCCAGATATAAAAGATAATATAGAAAATGCATATGTGATAACTCCATATGAAGTATATAAAGAAAATAATTTATTTATTGGTTCAGTTAGAGGGATAATACCAACAAGTGATAATTATGGTAAAATAGTTAATTTAATAGATAAAGATTCTAGTATTAAATGCTTTGAAATTAAATTAGATAGCAAGGCTTTTTTAGAGAAAATATTTGAAAATATAGAATTATTATTATCTTAAATATTCTTTATAGTATAAATATAGTTGGAATATTATTTAAATGGCTATATTTATGCTATTTTATTGATAAATTAACAAAAAATTTATTAAGAATGCAAAAGTTGTCTACATTATAAAGATATAATTATAAAGACCATAAAATTTGTAATATGAATACGAATTAAATAATAATTTAGACAATATTGGGGGAAATAAAGATGAATAAAAAAGTAGCATCGATAATTTTAGCGACAACAGCTAGCTTAGCTATTACTGGGGCTCATAGTGAAAAGGTTTTAGCAAATGAGATAAATACAGCAGATAATATAAAAAGTGAAAGTAATAATGAAGTAAATGCAAGAAGTTCAAAAAAAGCTAAGGTTGTAAATGTTAGTAGCAATCTTAGAATAAGATCTTCAGCAAGTACGAATAGTTCTGTAGTTGGAAGTTTAAGACCAGGAGCTATTGTAAATATTGAAGGTGAGAGTGGAAGTTGGTATAAGATTGAATATAATGGAACAAGAGGATATTCGCATAAGGATTATCTAAGTGTTGTTTCAGGTGATGCAATACCAACACCA
>NZ_CAMQRY010000157.1 GCF_947036855.1 uncultured Clostridium sp. | reverse complement strand
TATGTATTATAGGACGGTGAGTAAAAAAATGAGTGAAAGAAAATACTGTGTAAAAAAATGTTATGATCCATGCTGTAAACCAAAACCATGTGATCCATGTTGCAAACCTTGTATAGACCCTTGCAATCCATGTTGTAAGCCATGTGACCCATGTTGTAGACCTTGTATAGATCCATGTAAGCCATGTTGCGACCCATGTTGTATGCCAATTATAGATCCAAGAGTACCAAATAATTTTTTGGCACCTTTTGATCCAAATAATAGAATATATGATCCTTGTTGTAACCAATGTTGCAATCCATGCCCAAATAATTGTTGCAATCCATGTTGTAAGCCTTGTTGTGGATGTTTAACTCCACAAAGCTTTGGAACTTTTGCAAACAATCAGTCAGAAACAGTTCCTGTAAATAGACCATTCTCTTTTAATCAAGTTGGTAGAGGAACAAGTGATATATGTCTTGCAGCACCTAGTATGATAAGAGTACAAAATGCTGGGGTATATAATGTATTTTATAATGTTGGAGTAAATGTTACTGGTGGAGAAACTGCTGATACAGTTAATCATAGAGTAAATTTATATGCTAATTTTGTTCAACAATCAAATAGTCATCCAGATTTCTCAGTAACAAGACCAATATCAACAACTTGCTATAACATTTCAGGGTGTGCTACTGTATGCCTTCCACAAAATGGAGTAATAAGTTTAATGAATGATAGCAATTTTGTTGGTGGATCAACCATAACAACATGTGCAAATGGAACAAGCCCTGTCGTTTTAAGTATTGCTAGAGTAGGATAGCTTAAAATGATAAAGTCCAAAGTTTTCACTTTGGACTTTTATTATATATTTTAGTTTTATGTCTATCTTTAGGAAGTATATAGGCATTAACTAAAACTGCAATTAAGATGCCTATAAAAGTTTCAAATATTCTACTAACGGTATAAAGATAGTTTGAATAATCTCTATTTAATAGTAAGTTTGCAAGTAAAACAATACAGGCAATAGAAACTGAACCGGGTTTATTTAATATTGTACAAACATAGATAGTTAAAATTGAAAATATAAATATAATGATATACCTAAGAATAGTAGTGTCATAATTAGAAAGAATAATTGTAGCAAACATACCAAAAGTACCACCAACAATAGTTCCAATCATTCTATTTTTACCTATTTTTATAGAGTTCTCATATGAATCAGTAAGACATATGACTGCAGCTATACAGGCATAAAACGGAGAATCAAAACCAAGAAGTGGCAAAATGACAATACATAGTAATATAGATAATGCTGTTTTGAAATTTCTAGCTCCTATTTTAGGAAATTTATGATTATTTGAATTTCTAATGTCCATTTTTAAGTATCCCCTTAATGATATATTGTTAAATTTTACTATATTATACCATAATTGTTTATATACATATAATAGTAAATGAATATTTTTTTTGCATAAAAATTATCTAAAATACTTATAAAAATAAGGATTGTTTAATAAATTTATTTGTGAAAAAGTTTACTTTATACTATGTGTAATAAGATATAGTATAAATCTTCTGAAAGTTTGAGAATTTTTTAACAAAATATAAATATTGAATATAAATGCAAGAATTAATAAATATCCATCAATCATTTTTTGATTTTTCTGCAAATTTTTTTATTTATATGAAGAATTTTCCTGTAACTTATTAAAAAATGCAATTTGAAACATTAACTTATAAAAGCTAGAATAAAGACATAGCAATGATTACACAAGATTGAAAGATACGTTAAAAGATTTTTAATCTTATGTAATTATTAGAAATAATAATTGAGGAGTGATTACAATGGCTAATTTTTATATGCCTAAGATAAGTTTAATGGGAGCAGATTCTTTAAAAGAAATCGCAGGAGAAATTAAAGATCTACACGTTAAAAAAGCGTTAATCGTTACAGATAAAATTTTAATCAAGGTTGGAGTTGCTGAAAAATTAACATCAATACTGAAATCAAATAAAATTGATTTTGTATTATTTGATGGAGTTAAGCCAAATCCAACTGTTCAATTAGTAAATGAAGGGTTAGCTGCTTTAAAAGCAAATAACTGTGACTTTATAATTTCACTTGGTGGAGGTTCAGCTCATGACTGTTCTAAAGGAATGGCTTTACTTGCAACAAACGGTGGAAAAATAGAAGATTATGAAGGTGTAAATAAATCAGAAAAACCAATGATGCCATTAATGTGTGTAAACACAACAGCTGGTACAGCTTCAGAAATGACATTATTCGCTATAATAACAAATGAGGAAACTCATGTTAAAATGGCTTTAGTTGATAAAAACTTAACACCAAATATAGCAATAAATGATCCATTATTAATGTTAGATATGCCTAAAGGCTTAACAGCTGCAACAGGTATGGATGCTTTAACACATGCTGTAGAAGCTTATGTAGCAAAAGGTGCCACACCAATAACAGATGCTTGTGCTGAAAAAGCAATAGTTTTAATAGCTAAACACTTAGAAGAAGCAGTATCTAATGGTAAAAATATAGAAGCTAGAGAACAAATGGCTTATGCTGAATACTTAGCTGGAATGGCATTTAATAATGCTGGACTTGGATATGTACATGCTATAGCTCACCAATTAGGTGGATTCTACAATCTTCCTCACGGTGTTTGTAATGCAGTATTACTTCCACACGTTCAAAAATTCAATACACAAGTAGCAGCTAAAAGATTACAAGAAGTTGGTATTTTAATGGGTCTTGATATCGCAGGATTATCAGAAGAAAAAGGTGCACAGGCTTGTATTACAGCTATCAAAGAGTTATCAAGCAGAGTGGGTATCCCAGCTGGTCTTGAAGAACTTGGAGTTAAAAAAGTAGATTTCCCAACTCTTACAGCTAATGCTTTAAAAGATGTTTGTGGATTTGCTAACCCAATAGAAGCTAAAACAAGTGATATAATGACTATTCTTGGTGAAGCTTTCTAATAAAAACTAAATAATATAAAAGAATTATAGAGCGGAGTGGGTATCCCAACTGCTATTAAATAAGCAACATTTTCTTAGATGAGATAATTTCTAAGAGAATGTTGCTTTTTTTGAGTAAATTTAATTTTAGAGAATAAGGAAATACTTAAATTAACTTTAATATATAGCATCAAAATATTAATTAGCAAAAATATAATATACTCGTTATAATTTTATAGTAAATTAATGATAAACTGTTATAAGTTAGGGGTGATTAAATGTTTTCAGAGAATGATTATGATTATGATAAAAGAGAAAGTAAATTATATAATCAAGTTAGGTATAGTGCTAAAAAATCCTTTGAGGAGTATTACTATTCATTTTGTGCCATAAGTGTATTTTTGCTTGGTGCATTTGCTTTATATATAGCAACAAGAATTTCAAAAGGAATATTTATAATTATAGATATAGGTTTAATGTATGTAATTATAAAATCATTTTATGAATTTCGGAAAAATAAAGAGCGAGAAAATATAGCATTACAGTATCAGATGAAGTTTTTAAATAGAATATATAAATATGCAATTATTATACTTGTAGAATCAATTTGCAGACATTTTTTAAGTCAAAATATAGTTATAATAAAGTATGTAATGGTAATGGGTGTATTTTATATAGCTACATATATACTTTATAAAGTAATAAAAATGTATATGAAAAAAAGATATATACAAGAGCTTGAAAAAAATAATTATAAAAAAATAATTGAGTGGAAAAGTTTAAAACATAAGTTATTTGTTATATTATCATTTTTTATGTTTATGGTTCTTGTAATTTCAAATATGATGAATATAGTAAAAGGTGTGAATTTACTTATACTGATGACAATTATATATATAATAATATTAATAGTAACAATTGAAATAAAATGTGATTTAGAAATTGAACAAGAACTTATTTTTAATAGTAATTCATTTGATTTTTTTAGTATTGATTATGAATATAAAGATGATTTTAAGGATGATGATAATTTTGAGAATATAGATTTTAGCACTAGTATTTATAGTAAGGAAATTGATGATTAATTTAAAATTTATTTTAAAAGTGATTGACAGTGAAGATATAAAAAACATATAATAATAGAATATGACATATGCTAGGAAGAGAAGAGTAGTAGAATAGAGTATGCAAAAGAGAGCTGGATTAGGTGGAAGCCAGAGATATGAAATTTTATGAAGATGGTCTTGGAGCATATTCTCTGAGGGATTCTTAAGAGAATACGGTAGCAACCGTTATATTGCTGGAGTAATGATTTTTTTGCATAGCAAAAAGAAATCATATTGTTTATTGCGTAATTAATTTGTACTTAAGGTATGCAAAGAAGGATTTACTTGCAGAGATAATCTTAGTGATAAGATTAAAAACTAGAGTGGTAACGCGTAAAATAACGCCTCTATGAGATTTTTCTCATAGGGGTTTTTTTATATATTTAATTAGGAGGAATAGAGATGAATAAAGATAAAACATTTTATATCACAACACCTATTTATTATCCATCAGCAAAACTTCACATAGGAAATACTTATACAACAGTAGCTGCTGATGCTTTATCAAGATTTAAAAGATTAACAGGATACGAGGTTATGTTCCTTACTGGTTCAGATGAACATGGTCAAAAAATCCAAAGAAAAGCTGAAGAAACAGGAATCAGTCCAAAAGAGTATGTAGATGGAATGGTTGCAGGAATCAAAGATTTATGGACAATGATGGACATAAGCTATGATAAATTTATCAGAACAACTGATGATTATCATATGAAAACAGTTCAAAAGATATTTACAAGACTTTTTGAGCAAGGGGATATATATAAGTCATCATATGAAGGGCTTTATTGTACACCATGTGAGTCATTCTGGACTGAGGGGCAACTTGTAGAAGGAAACTGTCCTGATTGTGGAAGACCAGTTGAAACTGCTAAAGAGGAAGCTTAT
>NZ_CAMQRY010000156.1 GCF_947036855.1 uncultured Clostridium sp. | reverse complement strand
ACTGAACCCACTTACCAGTTTTAGTAGGTAAAATTCCTTTTGCTCTTAATATTTTCCCATAGGTATTCTCTTTAGAAAGTTTAGACAACAAATTTTTCAAATCTATTTCATCAAAAAGCTTTGAAGTTTCTGTACCCCAGTTCTCAAAAGTATCATTTGCATTATGAACTATTCTAACTGTTCCACACTTAACCATTGTACTTTTCTTAAATGCAGCCTTTATTTTCTCTCTTGGAACCTCACCAACTTCTATAATCCTTTTTGCTGAAATATCCTTCAAATCAGTAGTTATAATATTTGCAGTTTTATTTATCTTTCTTATCTCCTCACAAATATTTGAAATTTCTAAATCTGAAATACTAGAAACCCTACTAAGTAACACTACATTTGCATTAACTATTTGATTTTTATAAAACTCCCCAAAATTATTTAAATAATTAGAAAAATTATTAACATCAACAACTGTCGTAATCATATTTATCTTTGCATTACTGACTTTAGCTTCTTTAACAGATGAAATTATCTCAGATAACTTAGCAACTCCAGTTGGCTCAACTATAATTCTATCTGGATTATACTTTGATACAATTTCAGAAATACTATCCTTAAAATCACCTTTTATATTGCAACAAATACAACCTGATGTTATCTCTGTAACCTCAACTTTATCTCCCCTTAAAAGATTTCCATCAATAGCAACCTCACCATACTCATTTTCAATAATTGCTATTTTCTCTTTATATAATTCTTCATCTAGAAGTTTTTTTATAAGCGTTGTTTTTCCTGAACCAAGAAATCCAGATATAATATCTATTTTCATTCCATCTCTCCTTTTCTATAGATTTTCACCTTATGAGTATATTCAAAAAAAAATATTTTTATGACTTTATAAATTATCACTCGCCTATATACAAAAAAAGTAGCAAGACTATTCTCAAGCCTTGCTACTTTTTTTATATATTCAATCTTATTATATTTTTATATTTTCTATCTATTTTCTTTAAATCTTCTGATAACCTAACAGTTGCTTTACTATTATCCTTATATAAATATTCTAAAATTTCTAAAATACTATTCTTCATCCAAATATCTGTAAACTCTTTATCAATTTCAAGATTTCTAGTATTTCCATTATAAATATATCCATCATCTTTCTTAATCATTTGATCAAATTCTGTTATTAGGTTATAAATAACCCTGTCCCCTATTTCTTTATCTTTATTTAAAGTCTTAATATAATAAAAATTCCAAAGATATAAAACCCCTTCTTCTATATCAACACTCTTAACCTTTTTCCCTGATAAAACTCTAAAACAATTTTTCATTTCACTCAAAACTGTAACCTTATTATCTAAAAACACTTGCTTTAACTCTTCCAAATTTATAGCTTCCATAATTAAAATCCCCCTTTTAATTTTTAGCTAAAAGATTTAACTCCACATATGACTTTCTAAATCCAACAACATCTTCATCAAATCCAACTTTCTCATAAAAAATATGCGAAAATTTTCTAAAGCCAGATGAAACTACAATTGCATATAAACAATCTTTAGATATAGCAAATTTATCAATTTCTTCTACAAGAGTTTTTCCTATCCCTTTACCTCTAAGATTTGGATTCACTATAACATCCTCTACTACTAAAAAAGGTTTTCCATCTAGAGCTAAAGACTTACATACAACACCCATTAAAGTCCCTATAATTTCATCATTTTCTTTTGCTACCAATATGCATTGATTTTCATCTTTTAATATTTCATTATACTTATTACATGCAATATCTAAATCAGTTTCCCTATTAACTAACTCTTTATAAAGTTTAATAAGCTTTGGAATATCTTCAATTTTTAATCTTTCAATTATCATATATACCCCCTCAAACTTTTAATAATTTATTTTATTATATCACCTTTGGTAATTTTTGTATTTATAAAAAAAGAGCACCTATTATCTAGGCACTCTCTTCTTTCGTTCATCTCTTCTCTTTTCAAAAAAATCTTTTAGTATATCACTACACCGCTCATCATAACACCACTCAATATCAAAAAATGTATTAAGTCTATTACTTTGCGCAAGATTTATTATTGATCCACAAGCTCCAGCTGTTGGGTCAAAAGTTCCTATATATACTTTCTCAATCCTTGCTTGAGTAATTGCACTAGCACACATAGGACACGGCTCTAATGTAACATACATTTCTACTTTACTGAGCCTCCAATTTTCAAGCCTTTCACTTGCTTCTCTTATTGCTAAAATTTCAGCATGAGCTGTTACATCATTTAAAGTTTCCTTAAGATTATGTGCTTTCGCAATAATCTTCCCCTCATAAACAATAACTGCTCCTACTGGTACCTCACCAATTTTTCTTCCATTTTCTGCTTCATTTAAAGCTATATCCATAAAATTCATTATCTTTCTTCTGTTTCTATAATCGGTTCTTCATGATCAACAATAATTTTAACTTTTTTAATTCTCTTCCTATCAATTTCTTCAATAGTAAATTTTAAATTTTCATATTCTATTTGCTCACCAAGTTCTGGAATTCTATCAAGTATTCCTATTACAAATCCACCAATAGAATCAAATTCATCTGATTCAACTTTAATTCCTGCTACTTCACTCAAGTCATCAAGTCTAGTACTACCATCAACCTGATACTCATTTTTACTAATTTCAACAATAAGCTCTTCATGCTCATCATATTCATCTTCAATTTCACCAACAATTTCCTCGATTAAATCTTCAATTGTAACAATTCCAACAGTTCCACCATACTCATCTAAAACAACTGACATATGATTTCTTGTTTTCTTCATTTCATTAAACAAATCAGTTATTTTTTTGAACTCAAATGTATAATGAGGTTTTCTCATAAGAGATTTTATATCGAAATTCTTTTTATCTTCATCTGATAAAAGAATTAAATCTTTAGTATTTAATATCCCAACTATATCATCTATATTTTCATCATATATTGGTATTCTAGAAAAACGATATTTCTTTATTCCCTCTAGAAGTTCCTGATAAGTAGTTTCTAAATTTTCAGCTGTAATATCAACTCTTTGAACCATAATATCTTTAACTTGCGAATCACCAAATTCAAAAACATTAAATATCATTTCTTTTTCTTCTTCTTCAATAACTCCTTCTTCACCACCAACATCAACAAGAGTTCTAAGCTCTTCTTCTGTTATAAATGGTTGTGCCTTATCAGGGTCTCCCCCAAGAATTTTTATAAAGAATGAAGAAATTTTAGTGAAAAACCACACAAATGGCTTAAACACAAATACAATGAATGCTATTGGTTTTGAAACCTTAATACTTACCATCTCTGCATTTTGCTGTGCAAGAGATTTTGGAGTAATTTCTCCAAAAATCAAAATAAGTATTGTCATAATACCTGTTGCTATTGCAACTCCTGTATCTTGATATTTAGTATCATGTACTAAACTAGCTGCTAAAACAGTAGCTAGTGATGAAGCTCCTATATTAACAATATTATTTCCTATTAAAATAGCTCCTAAAAGCTCCTTTGGAGATTCTATCAACTTTTCAACAAGTTTAGCCCCTTTAACGTTTGCTTCAACCATATGTCTAATTTTAATTTTATTAACAGACGTTAATGCTGTCTCTGATGATGAAAAAAATCCTGATAAAGCTATCAAAATTATAAGAACTACTAACTGCATACCCACGGACGGATCCAAAAATACCACACTCCTATTTATTTAAAAATTTTTATACTATATTATAACATATTACTATATATTTTCTTTTTATATTGTTAAAATAAAATGAATTCACAGTACATCATAGTATTTCATATTTTATCTTTCTACAAAGTCTCTAAAAATATCAATATATAATAGTATTCTCTATAAATTCTTTATAAATTAATAAAAGCCCCATATAAAATGAAGCTTTTTTGAGTACCCCTAATAGGAATCGAACCTATGTTTATCCCTTAGGAGGGGATTGTTCTATCCACTAAACTATAGAGGCATAATTTATTTATAACTTAATTCTATATTTAATAGCATCTTCTGTCAATAAATAGTAATTAAGTTTTACACTTTGCAATATACTTTAAGTATTTTAAAATTCAAAACTTAAAAATAATTTCAATTTATCACGTCTTAATATAATCCAGATTTTCGAAAAAAAGTTGTTTGAATCTATGTTTTAAGATATTATAATAATTGTTTACTTTTAATAAGGAGATACTAAATGATTAAAATATATAATAGAGAAACTAAGCAATATGAAACTGAGCAAGTAGCTGGTCTTAATTATATTAATTGGTCTTACAGCTCACCTGTTGGTAAAAGTTTTGTAGAACTATTCATAAAGAAAAAAATGTTCTCTAGACTTTATGGAATGTATTGTAGTAGTAAGCTCAGCAAAAAAAAAATATCAAAATTTATTGATAAATTTGATATAGATACAGAATATCTTGAAAAAGACGTATCTGAATTTAAAAATTTCAATGAATTTTTCGCAAGAAGATTACTTGATGAAGCTAGACCTGTAACAAAAAATTTGAATAAGTTGGTTTCACCAGGTGATGGAAGACTTTTTGCTTATGAAAATATAAATATGAATAATATTGTTCAGGTAAAAGGTTTTACTTACTCACTAAGAGAGCTTATAAGTAATGACCTTATAGCTAATGAATATGAAAATGGAACTTGTCTTATATTAAGACTTTGTCCAACAGACTATCATAGATTTCACTTTGTAGATAATGGAACTTGTGGCATAAGTCAAAAAATTAAAGGTTCTTACTACTCTGTTAACCCAATTGCTTTAGAAAAAGTTCCAAACTTATTTTGTAAAAACAAAAGAGAATGGTCAATTTTTAAATCTGAAAATTTTGGGAATATAATAACTATGGAAGTTGGAGCAACTTGTGTTGGAACTATAATACAAAGTTACACAGCAAATAAACCTGTATTTAAAGGACAAGAAAAAGGATTCTTCAAATTTGGAGGTTCTACAACTATCTTATTCTTTAAAAAAGACAGTATTAAAATTGAT
>NZ_CAMQRY010000155.1 GCF_947036855.1 uncultured Clostridium sp. | reverse complement strand
CCTAAAATATTAATTAAAATATATTTTTACTCTACATTTAACTATTAAAAATTTTTCACTAAATTATTAATAATCATCTATACAACTATTAATATTTATTTAAACTCAATAAAAGTCCTTCAATTACAGCTCCCCCTATTGTTCTTGCCTTATCAGATATAGTATCACAATTTTCTTTCTGATTAATTCTTGGGTCTATATCTGCAATTTTCAATCCTTTTCTAACCTCATATCCATCTCTTATAATCCCTCTTAAAACACCATCAATAGTTGCTATAACCTCATAATTTTCTATATATCCTAAAACTTCTCCCTCTTTAACAACATCACCAATTTTAGAACTCCCCTTAAAACTTCCACTTTCTTTACTATATATAACTCTTTCCTTAGTAACCCCTGCAACATCCCCCGGGATTCCTGTATTAGCTAAAGCACTTCCTTTAAAAATTAATCTTCCAAGATTATGCCCCCTCATTGTTTCTACAACAATATCCACATCATCTTTAGCACAAAATCCCGGACCAAGACCTATTGTTACCTCTGCCATATCTTTAGTTGTACCAAGATTTCTTTTTGCAAGAATAGCATCTACAACAGCTATTGGCTTTAAACTTTTAATATATTCTCCTTTTTTATCTGTAATTACCGGAATATCACCATTAGAAATTATCTCTTTTACAGATTGCATATTAATAGCCCTTACACCTTTTATATCCTCAACAATAGCATAATCATCATAAATAGCCTCACTCAAGCAAACATTTCTTCTTATACTACTTGGCTTGTCACTCTCAAGAACCACAACATCAAAGCCAACTCTTTTTAATTTTTGTATAACACCTGTGGCTATATCTCCACCACCTCTTACTACAACTAATCTATTATTTAAAACTCTCATTTGATTACTCCTCTCTATTATTAGTATAAAAAAATACCCCAGCCTATTTCTAATCATATAGGCTAGAGTATTTATATCTTACTTTTTATTTACTCTTTGCTATTTTTGCCATAAGAACCTTCTCTGCTGTAATAGGTAAACTTCTTATATTTACCCCCATTGCATTATAAACTGCATTTGCTATCGCTGGTGAAGGTGTATTAATAACAACCTCGCCTATTGATTTTGCTCCAAATGGTCCACTTGGCTCATAACTACTCTCAAACTCAACTTTTATATTTCCTACATCAAGTCTTGTTGGAAGCTTGTACTGCATAAATGTATCATTTAACATTCTTCCATCTTTATTATGGTGTACATCCTCATATAAAGCCATTCCTATTCCTTGTACTATTCCACCCTCTGCCTGTATTCTAGCAAGCGCTGGGTTAATAACTGTTCCACAATCAACTACTGAAGCATAGTCAACCACCTCAACCTCTCCAGTCTGTGTATCAACTTCAACTTCTACAAGACCTACCATGAAAGGTGGTGGTGATACATGACTTGAATGAGATACTGATACTACTATACTTTGCTTATCTCCAACAAGTAACCTCTCCCCTAAATCATCTAGTGATATTTGCTTATCTCCATTTATTTCTTTTATAAACTCACCATCAAACTCAACATCCTCTACTTTTAGCTCTAACTCCTTAGATGCTTCTAAGCAAATTCTTTTTATCATCTCTTCACAAGTTTTAATTACTGCCATTCCAGTTACATAAGTTGTACTTGATGCATATGACCCCTTATCATAAGGCGACATATCTGTATCTACTCCACTTACAGTGATTTTATCTAAATCACAATTTAAACACTCTGCTGCCATTTGTGCAAGAATTGTATCTGAACCAGTTCCCATATCTGATGCTCCAACCATTAACTGATAGTA
This sequence comes from uncultured Clostridium sp., assembly GCF_947036855.1. Classification (GTDB taxonomy): domain Bacteria; phylum Bacillota; class Clostridia; order Clostridiales; family Clostridiaceae; genus Sarcina. Next base: position 3,224 of record NZ_CAMQRY010000155.1, on the reverse strand, counting down.
TCCACCATCACCAAGCTTAATCTCAACAGAACCCTTATCAATACTTGTTACACCTGAACCTTGCATTGTTACAGCTGCTCCAACACCCCTTACTTTTCCATTTCCCATATCTCTACTTGGGTACTTACTATCCCAATCAATCATCTCTTTAGCTTTTTTTATACATCTATCAAGAGCACAACTATTAAGCTTTTCGCCATAATATGCATGCATTATTTCGCCCTCTTCAACTATATTTTGGGCTCTTATAACTGTTGGGTCAATATCAAGCTTTGCTGCCATTTCATTAATTATAGACTCTACTGCAAAAAATCCTTGAGTTGCTCCAAATCCTCTAAATGCACCAGCTGCCATAGTATTTGTATACACAACATCATAACTAAAATCATATGCTTCAAGCTTATTATAAACAGATAAAGTTTTAACACCTACAAGCCCTGCAACTGTTGAACCATGTTCTCCATATGCCCCTGTATTTGAAAGTGCATATATTTTCATAGCTTTAAGTTTACCATCTTTATTTGCACCAAGCTTTACTGTAATTTCCATAGCATGTCTACTTGTTGTATCCACAAAAGTATCTGTTCTACTATAAGATAAATGAGCTGCTTTTCCTGTCTTTAAAGTTACAATAGCACAATACATCTCCATTGATGCTGTCTGCTTTCCACCAAAACCTCCACCTATACGAGGCTTTATAACTCTTATCTTTGACTTTGGAATCTCAAGTGCCTTAGCTAAAATTCTTCTTGCATGAAAAGGAACTTGTGTTGCACTAACCACAACAAGTCTTCCATAGCAATCAAGCTCTGTAAAAGTTCTCATAGTTTCCATCATAGCTTGTGCATTAGCCTTCGTTTTATAAGTTTGCTCTAAAACAACATCACACGCTTTAAAAACATCATCAACATTTCCCTTTGTCATCTTATCCTTTGCACATATATTTCTCATTGGCTCTTGCCCACAATCAAAATTAGAAGAATAATCATCCTCATCATGTATAATACTTGGATTATCAATAGCTTCTTTTGGGTCTATAATAGCTGGTAAAACCTCATACTCAACCTTAATAAGCTTAAGTGCTTTATCAACAGACTTCTCATCACTTCCTGCAACTATTGCAACTGCTTGTCCTACATGTCTAACTTTTTTATCTAAAATTAATCTATCATATGGTGTTGGCTCTGGATATGCTTGACCCGCTACCATAAATCTAGTTTTCGGCATATCATCATGTGTTAAAATACATTCAACTCCTGGAACTTTTGATGCTATTTTAATATTAATATCTAAAATATTTGCATGTGCAACTTTTGCTCTTAAAAGTTTTACAACTAAAGCATTTGAAGGAACCATATCATTAGTATAAACTGGCTTACCTGTAATTAATGCTATTGAATCAATCTTTGGTCTACTCTGATTTACTACTTTCACTATACTTCCCCATCCTTTTCTGCTAAGAATTTTTTCACAGCTCTAAGCTGTCCCATATAACCTGTACATCTACATAAATTTCCTGATAAATAATTTTTAATATCATCCTCACTTGGGTTATCTAACTCTTTTACCATAGCTAAAACATTCATTACAAACCCTGGGCTACAAAATCCACATTGTTCTGCTCCCTCTTTTGATAAAAACTCCGCAAACTCTAAAGCTTCACTTTGTATTCCCTCAAGTGTTACAATCTTCATCCCATTCATCTGAACAGCAAGTCTTGAACATGATAAAATAGGCTTCTCATTAGCCCAAACTGTACAAAGTCCACAATTTGTTGTATTGCACCCTCTTTTTACACTTAAATATCCTTTTTCTCTTAAAAAATCTAATAAGACTTTATCATCCTCAATATTCTCATTATATAATTTTGAATTTATCCAAAGCTTAGTTATCATAGTTATCCCCCTCAACCACTCTAATAGTTCTCTCTAATAATACCTTTGCAATTATCTCTCTATATTCCTTTGATGCTCTCATATTTGAAGCAAATCCTAGCTCACTTACTAATTTTTCACAAGCCTTTTCAATCTCTTCACTACTTGGATTTACAGATAACATACTAGCAGCCTTTACTGCAAGTTTTGCCTTATGTGGTCTTGATCCTACTGATATCTTCCAACCATCTTCTGACTTACTTGTAGCAAGTGCTAAAACTGGTATATCTGTCTTAGAATTTCTCTGTGTTAAATAACTAATCTTTCTTCCATCTTTTTTAATAATAATTTTTGTAACTATATCTCTTGTATATCCAAGTTCTACAAACTCACTCATAGACATCTTTCCAGCACCTTGTAAAACTACATAACTATCTAATGCTAAAAAACTTGTTAAAACATCTGAAAATCCAAATCTTGAATAAATACTACCACCAACAGTAGCTAAATTTCTAAACTGAACTCCCACTATATGCTTCACAGTATCTTTAAATACACCATCAAACTCATTATTTAAAGCAGGATGAACCTCTATATCCCTTAATGTCACCATTGCACCAATAATAAACTCATCATCAGTTTCCTCTATTAAACCTAACCCTAAATTTGATAAATCAATCCCCTTATTTATAGCTCTATCACCCATTCTAAGCCATAATAAACCACCTAAAATTGTATTTTTCTTATTTTTTTGTAATAGTTCATAAGCTTCATCTAAAGAACTTGGCCTTACATATTCCCTTACCGTAAACATATATTTTCCCCCTTTTTATATAAATAACAAATATTATACTATGTATCTAATAACGAACATTCAGAAAATAACAACAAACTTTTCATTTAATAAAATCACGCTTAATCTACACATTGATTTATATTTTTTTATCTACAAACACTTTAATTTAATTCCTAAATAAATTTCACTATACTATTCCTTAGCTTTATTTTACATAATTTTCGCACTTTTTTATCTATACAAAGCTATTATTAAATGTTTTTTTACATTAAATACATATACCAGAAATATTATTCTTAAAAAGGATATTTTTATACCTATAAATAACTTTACTATTGGTAAATATAAAACTTTTTTTCAATTTATTGTTTTATTATAATTATCCCCTCTCAAAACACGAACATTATTTTAATATATTGTAAAAAAACTCTAAAAAAACTGCATATAGCTATATTTCCATATATCTATACACAGTTTTTTCTTGCTTTTTTATTTTAATCTTTAATTTTTCCAACTATCGTATTTTTAGCATTTATATATGTCATTATAAAATA
>NZ_CAMQRY010000154.1 GCF_947036855.1 uncultured Clostridium sp. | reverse complement strand
CTATCTTCTGCTCTAATAACATCTGTCATTTCTGAATCAAAAACACTTAATGAATTTTAAAAAAGAAAACCCTTAACTATAATATCGTTACATATCATAGTTAAGGGTTATATTTATATAAACTTAATTGTATAAATTAATCTTCCCATCCTTCTGGGAATATTGCATTATGGTAAACTTCTTGAACATCATCATCTTTTACCACTTATTCATTTATTTTACTAAGGTTAAAGTTGCTTTAGAATTCAAAGCACATTAACATTTACCCTTACTGAAACCATCAGTAAAAGCATAATCAGTATATCATATAAGACTATTAAAATCCAAAATTAAATATATCATCATCATCAACATCTTCATTAATTTCTTCATTGCATTTTCTTGGAAATAACGGATACCATCTTCCTAACGGTCCATTTCCTTGATTAAATATATCTCCGTACCATAATGCTAATGGGCAATTATTAGCAATATTTCTATACGTAATAAAAACAGCACCAAAACCGATTGTCTCTAACTTCGAGAATCCCATTGGTCTCATTGAATTACATGGATTATTTAAACCATCTAATATATCAACCCCTGCAAGTAAAAATGCTTTTTCTACACACTCTCTATTTTCACTACACGAAAATATTAACTCTTTTTTCATATCATACGTTCTAAAAAACTCTGCTGTTTCTGCCCATTCACTTACTTCTCCTCTTAGTGCTATATACCTATTTACAACTTCATCATCAATATATTGTGGCCATAATGTCCCCATTGGATTACAATAATCATTATTTTGATAATTATTTTGCATATCAAAATACCAATAACCCAAATTTATACTATTTTCATGACACATTGACTTTATTTTTTTTATAGAATAATCACTACCTGATTTATACCAAAAAAGATGACATATCACTAAAGTATCTCCCGCCTTAAAAATATCATCATCTATACATCTCTCAATATCCCATTTTAATCTACTTCCTGTAAAAATACAATCATCTATATACACATAGAAATTTTTACTATTACACTCTGAAATATTTAATTGATACTTTTCATCTAACACTTCATTTACAATCTCAAGTAAGTCCTCTTGACTTGTACCTCTTTCTTGAATATTTAAAAACTTCATATTTTTAAATTTATTTCTTGTACACGTCTCCCAATATTCTTTATCAGTAAAAAAATATTCTAATATATTCTTCACGTCTTCTCTTGAGAAATAAAACTTTTTACATATGTTTATCATTTCTTCCAAAATAACATCTTGATCTTCTTCATCAAATTGACTTAGCCAGGTCTCAATATGCTTTTCATTCATTTGTGTGCCAATCGGCATTTCATAATCTTTTATTATTTTCAGTAATTTTTTAACGATAATACTCATCCCCCTATTTTCAATATTATTTTAATATACTCATTTGAGCTGGTTCATCTATTTTTTTAACTATTGTTAATGTCTCAAATTTTGCATCTATAAACAAACACCTTTCAATATTTAATGGTCTTAATATCTCTTTACCTGTCATTAGTTTACATTGTTCTCTTAACTCCATTAACAATCTCCCTAGCACATTTTCACCAATCAATTCACCCTTGTCATTTGGTGTTGCACCCCAAAAATTATCTTTATATGATTTTTCAACAATACTTTTTTCACCTGTACTTAAAAGCAAACTTCTAAACTTATTAAAATTACACATTAACTTTGCTCTTAAACACCATCTCATAACATTAACTCTAATTAAGTCCCAATCGGATCTTGTATAACTATCATAATTTCTACTTATTTGCTTAGCTGTCATTGGATTTTTTTCTCTTATAATTAATCTTTGAACATTTGACACATCTGTAAATCTAAACGCCTGATATAATGCTTCTGATGTTGCAATTTCAATCCCATTTATGACAATAGGATAAAGTGGTGCCATATTTGATAATCCTCCAAACGCTTCATTTGTTTTCATAAAAACTATACTTTCAGTTTCTTTATAAATCCGAAATTTCTTTTCCATATTTAACACCTTCTGCCTCTATAAATATATTCTTTAGTATAACATAATATACCTTTTTTGTTGCAATATATCTCATATTATTTGTTGTCATTAACGAAGTTAATGCAATACTTTCTTTAAATATAATTTCTTTGTTATTATGTTCTTTATATTATAATTTCTTTATAGAGTATCAGAGAGAGTTAGTAAAGCTCTCCTGTATCTGTATCTATCAATAAAGGCAATCTTTTTCTATGAGAATAACATCCTCTTTTTGGATAGTAATATGCGACACCCCAAGATTTTAAAAGCAAATCATTATACTCCTCTTCACTTAATATTCCTTCTAAACTATCAATTTCAATTTCTTCTCCTTCCATGTATTCTGGTTGTAAATTCATTAATCTATATGTATTTGCCTTTCCATTTAAATTACTTCCTTTTGCAATACACTTTATATATCCTTTATTTATTAATGTGTTTAGTGATCTTTTTGCTGTTGCAATTGAAAAACCACAAACCTTTCTTAATTGTTCTGCTGATAAATAAAATACATCACCTTTTCCATCACTATTATCTTTTTTGTTTACCAAACGTACTATATGCATTAATGAAAGTTTCTCATATACCGTCAAATCTATATACTCTCCTTCATCAAAAAACCAATTTGGCACCATAAAATAACATTTTTTCTCATCACTGTATTTTGATCCTTGTTTTAAAGATAATACTCTATCCATTTCTTTTATCTCCTTTTGTTTTTTTCTTGCCATCTTGTTGTATGCTCCTATGATATTCTTCTATCGTATATTCACTTTTTGCCCCTGTATCTTTATCAATAAATCCAACATAAATTAATTCATTACCTTTCCACTCATGTATAACTTTCATACTACTTATCTCCTTTTATTTTTCTTGTATGATTAAATAAGTTAAGGTACAAAATTATTTTGTTGCATAAAAAAAGACAGAAACTATTAATTTCTGCCTTTGGTATTATTTTAAATTCATTAACGGACTTGTTTTGATACTCATTTCAACTATATTATCATCTTGTATTCCCTGTAAATATCTCTTTGTTATACTTATATCTTCATGTCCTAAAAGTCTACTTAATGAATAAACATCCAAACCATTTCTAAGTTGAGCTTGTGCAAAGTAATGTCTGCATGTGTGTGGTGAACACCTTATATCTCTTCTTACTTTCACACTTTCTCCACACAACTTTACAACTCTTTCAATTGCCTCTCTTGTCATCCTTTTACCTCTATATGATAAAAAGTAAGCATCATCTCTAATAATGCTATCTTTAATATATTCTGCCCTTATTCTCTCATACTTTATCATGATCCTCTTTAAAACTGGACTAATTGGAACAACTCTCTCTTTTCTGCCTTTGCCTTTTATATAAATAACTGTATCTTTAACATCTAATATTCCAAGAGTGCATAACTCAAGATTTCGTATTCCAGTATCAAATAAAATTGATATTATACATTTATTCCTTGCTTCTAAATATCCCTTACCATGGTATGCCCCCACCATAGCCCCCACTTCTTTGTCATTGAATGTTTTTATAACAGTTTTTTCTTCTCTTTGCCAACTGACTTTCAATGCAATATTTCTATTTATATATTCTTCTTTGTAACAATACTTAAAGAAACTTCTTATATTCTTCAATATATTATTTACGTAAACTGGACTTCTTCCTTTCAGCAACAAATACTGAAAATACTTTTTAATATGAATATGATTAACCTCTTCCAATTCCAATATATTATATTCATTTTTACAATACTCAATAAACTTATTAATATTATTCTTATATCCCTTTACTGTCCTTATACTATAATTTTGTACCTGTAATTCAAAAATAAATTCCCTTATTACGTCATCAATTAACATAAATAAAAAAGCCACCTTTCAAAACAAATTATTGTTAATCTGCTTTGAAAAGTAGCTTAATAAATGAACACCATAATCAAGACTATGATTTTTCTATACATTTATCATAATGAAGAGGGGTTTTCACTACCTCACATTACTTTTACCTTCTGTAAAATATCTTTTAAAAACTCTGTAAGTATTATTGTATCTCACTTAACAAAGATTAATCTTCCCATCCTTCTGGGAATATTGCATTATGGTAAACTTCTTGAACATCATCATCTTCTTCAAGTAAGTTAAGCATTTTTTGGAATTTCTTTGCATCATCTTCATTAATTTCAGCTTCAACATCTGGAATCATTGTAACTTCTGCTTGTAAAAATTCAATTTTTTCTGCTTCTAAAACTTCTCTTACTGTACTAAAATCTTCTGGTGTTGTAATAACTCTGAAAACTTCATCTTCTGCTATAAAATCTTCTGCTCCAGCTTCTAAAGACATCATCATTATTTCTTCTTCATCTCTATCTTCTCTTTCAATTACAATTTCACCTTTTTCTTGGAACATAAAGCTAACACAACCTGACATCCCCATGTTTCCACAACCTTTTGTAAAGGCACTTCTAACTGATCCTGCTGATCTATTTTTATTATCAGTTAAAGTTTCAACTATAACAGCAACTCCTGATGGTCCATAACCTTCATAAACTATTCTCTCATAGTTTACTGCACTTCCTTCTCCAGCAGCTTTTTTGATTGCTTTATCAATTGTATCATTTGACATGTTAGCAGCCTTTGATTTAGCAACTATATCTCTAAGCTTTGCATTTGATTCTAGGTGTGGTCCACCCTCTTTTGTTGCAACAGCTATTTCTCTTCCTAGCTTTGTAAATATCTTACCTCTTTTAGCATCTATTTTACCTTTTTTACCTTTTATATTACTCCATTTTGAATGTCCTGACATCTTAAAACCTCCTAATATTATATATATATAAATTTTCAATTAATTCCATTAAAATTTCCCACTACTATTATAACATAGGCATTTAGCCACTTCAACAATTCCAACTAATCATTATTTTACCATTTACTGCTATTTGTTATGAAAATTACTCCTCTAACTCTATAAAAAGTCTATTTCCTTCTTTAAAATAAACACCTTCCATATCTTTTGATATTTTTGCCTTAGCACTTGTTACTTCTGTAATTTCATTTTCTAAAGTTTCAAGATTACTATCCTCTACTAAAA
>NZ_CAMQRY010000153.1 GCF_947036855.1 uncultured Clostridium sp. | reverse complement strand
CTTTTATAAATTTTATGTATAAATACGACTAAATTTTTATACTTATTTATATATACACATTTAAAATATAGGAGGGATTATTTTGAAATATACAGCCAACCCTAAATTAAAAAAATTTGAAACTGGGCTATTTTTATTAAGTATACTTTGTACCATCATAGCCTCTTTCTTTATTCCAGTTGTTATAACTATTATTGTAGGATTTGTAGCCCTATTTCTTATAAATCATTTTATGAATGACTTTATAGAAAATAAAATTATCTATTATGCTATTAATTTTATTTCAACGGTAGTTATTCTTTACACTTACTCAATTTTCGGATTTTTCATAGGACTTGCAATTGATATTGTTGGTACTAATTTATACACTAAATATTTAGAAAAATCAGGAAACTAAACAAAAGGAGCATTCTCAAATTTAGAGAATACTCCTTTTTATACTTTAAATTATTTTAGTAAATTAAACTCTTAAGCCAAGCTTTTGTTTCATTATCACAGAAGCTCCCTCTAACACTATTAAGATACATTTTTTTATAATCTTCATATGAAAGTTCATCAGCATTATTTAAGTTTCTACACTCAGTTACTAAATCTATATTTGAAACTGTTCTATTATCTGTACTTAAATTAACTTCTAATCCATCATTTAAAAATCTTCTAAATGGGTGCATTCTATAAGAACTTGTAGCCTTTGTATCCATATTACTTTTCGGACACATCTCTAAAGTAATTTTCTTTTCTTTAACTAAATTATAAGCTGCTTCATCATCTTGAAGTGCAACTGCATGTCCTATTCTATCTGCTTTAAGAATATTTATAGCATCAACTACATTTTGTGAGAAACCTGTTTCCCCTGCATGAACTGTAACTTTAAATCCATACTCTCTAGCTTTCTTAAACATCTCTTCATATTGTGGAACAAACCCTTCAAGTTCACACCCTGCTAAATCTACCCCAACCACACCTTTTCCAATAAACTTTTTACAGTCATCAATAAGCTTATAACCACAATCTAAATCATGATGCCTCATAACACAAATTATAAGATTACTCTTAACTCCAAAATCTTTTTCTCCATCTTTCAGTCCTTCAAGAATAGCTTCAATAACTTCATCAGTTGAAAGCCCACCCTCTAAATGGAATAATGGTGCAAATCTTATCTCTATATATTTAACATTTTCTCTACTTACATCTTCAATTAACTCATAACTAACTCTCTTTAAATTTTCTTTATTTTGCATAAGAAGTCCTGGTAAATCAAATCTTCTTAGATAAACATCAAGTGATGCACAATATTCTGGTACTACAAGCATATCCTCAACTTTGTCATAATCCAAACTATCAAGCTTCACATTTTCCTTCTTTGCAAGCTCTATAACTGTTCTTGTTCTTAAACACCCATCTAAGTGGCAGTGTAATTCTACTTTTGGTAACTCATTAAATCTTATCATTATTGTTCTCTCCTTCTTCTTTTATTCCCCATTACGCTCTATTTTTATATAAAAAAAATTCTTGGTCACGAAGAAAATCTCCTTCTGCATAGCAAAAAGATACTTTCTTCGTAATCAAGAATTACTGGCTCTTGGTAGAAACTCCCTAACCATATTATAGGGATTATACGAATCTAAAATATTTATATTGTTTTCTATTTTATCACATTCAAAAAATAAATCAACCATATATTTTATACTTTTACACTTAATTCTGCCACCTTTTTGTAAACAGTTTCATTAAATGCAAAAAAATAAAGCTACATGGTTGGGTCCCCATGTAGCCCATATAATGATAGTTTCAAAATAATATTTGATACTATCCTTTTATATAGTGTGGTATATATATTACACCACACTACTATTATGTGAAGTTATAAAAATATTATACATTTTTATAAATATTTTTATGAGCTGGTGTATGAGATACTCTATCTTTTCTTTCTCCATACTTACCTGGTCCAAATCTTTCATCAAGACTTAAGTAACCAGTAACTCTTGAAATCCCCTGTATATCCTTTGAAGAACACTTAGGACAAGAATCCTCATTATTATAAAGATACTCTCCACAATCTTTACAATATCTTATATGGAAGTTAATACCTAAATAACTTATATTAGTTTTCTCATAAGCATACTTTAAAATCTTCATGATAGTTTCTCCACTTGGAGTATCATCAACCTCAAGATAACTTATATGTCCACCATTACAAAGCTTATGGTATGGAGCTTCTATATCTATTTTCTTAGTAATTGAAATTGGGCAATAAACAGGAACATGATAACTATTTGTATAGTACTCCTTATCTGTAACACCTTTTATAATTCCAAACACTTTTTGATCATTCTTAATAAACTTACCTGAAAGTCCTTCTGCTGGTGTAGCATAACAAGACCAGTTAAGTCCAGTTTCATCTGATATTCTATCTGTATATTTTCTCATGTAAGTTATGATTCTCTCTCCAAGTTCCCTTGAAGCATCATCCTCACCATGATGTTTTCCTGTTAAAGCTATTAAAGCTTCAGCAAGACCTAAGAAGCCTATCCTTTATACCCTCAGTTTCCTGATATTTCTCTAGGGAGTAGACTATACCTTAAACTTTTTCTTATTGAAAAAGCTTTAGCTATTATAGTCGTTGAACCTCCTCCTTATTAATAGGAGTTTGGCTGCTGATTACCCATTTTAACAATCCTTAGCAACTAATTCTTCAATTAATCTTTTTTTCAGCATAGATTATATATACTATTTTTTCTGCTTTCGCAACATTCAAGCCTATCGTTTCCAATTACTTTGTAGTTAGTATACCTTTAGGGTTTTCCAGCAATTTAAGCTATGCAACACACTATATTACTATAATGTAGGGCTATTCAATAACCGTAACTTCCTTGTTTTAATATTGGTTCTATTGAATCATTTGGTTCTAAACCTTCTGATCCCTTCATTAAACCTTGACCTGCAACAAATGGTAAATCTTTAACTTTAAGCTTTTTAAGAATTGAATATCTGTGAAGAAGTGATTCCTTCGCAAGTTCTAATCTTTCATCTAAAAGCTCAAAGAATTTTTCCACATTATTCTTTGCAAAAATACCAACTCTAGGCAAGTTAATAGTAGTAGGTGCTATGTTCCCCCTACCTTTACATCCTGGTTCACCATTTCTATTACTCATAAGATAAGTTCTACATCCCATTGTAGCTGGCATATATCCTTTATCATAATATTCTTTATTAAAATCAGCATCTATATTCATAAATGTTGGATTCATTCTCTTAGCTGCAACATCGCAAGCTAACTTGTATAAGTAGTGATATGGAGAAGTTTCTTCTCTATTCACACCTTCTTTAACCCTAAAAATTATGTTCCTTTATACCCTCGGTTTCCCGATATTTATTAGGGGAGTAGACTATATCATCATCCTATATCTATAGGATGTGTAGCGCTTCCATTTAAGGGGTTCTCACCCACCAATACGATTGGCCGTACTCCTATTGATGCTCCGTAACATCTATTGGATAGTCGTTAGACCACTTCAAAAATCCATTTATTTCTTAATTTGACCCTGCTTTTTAATTTATCTCTACTAAATGCAGCTATAATATTTCCATATGTTATATTATTTTCTAAACAAAAACTTGAAAGATGTGTAACTAAAAACTCATCTCCACTTGGCGATATTGCCTTAAATATTCTTGTATTAGTTTTATTTTTTGCTTGTTCATCCCATGTTGCCCATGTACAATTATCTACACAATAATTTTTATTAACATCAATTCGTTCAATTGTTGTATTTTTATCTCCATATTTAGCTACATGTTTTAAATATGACTTATACATTAAATCATAAAAATCAACAAAATAATTAAACTGATAACAACTTATATCTCTTGCACCATAATTTTTATATTTAGGTGAATTCGAATTTGTAGTCCTTGTTTTCATATTTGCCCATGATGAATAAAAGCTTGATTTATTAACATAATTCCAATCATCTATAAATTTTGAACAATGTTCATGAGTTATTGCACTCCCTCTCGATAAATGTTGATAGTTTTCTTAAAACTTCTTCTACATATATTGCATTTTACAATAACAGTTCTATTTACATTTCCTCCATCTATAATTATAAGATCTCCATGTATTTCTCCAATTTTACTTAAGTAATATTTCTTCAAAACACAATCACCACACTTCTTTTTTCTTTTGTTCAAGTCAAAATTATTCGTATTTTTGAATCGGCACAGGATTATCATAGATAATATCTCCTTAGACTTCCCCTGTTAGCATAATTATTAAATATCCATTTCCTGATATAACATTTAAGTTAATTACACACCACTCTCTGAGCGTTCACTACATTTTCTTATAATATTACTATTATAAGCCCCTACACTATTAAGGGAATATTGGCTGTTCGCCTTTTCCAAGTCCTTTTTCATACTCTTTTAAGAATATTTCACAGACTAAAGCAGCATCCTTATTATTAGGAATACCTAAATTTAATGAACTAAAAGGCACCTGTGACACTTTGTTATCGTAGTGGCTTTTTATCCTCTACTTCTTATAATTTCTTATAAGCTCAGCATATATTTTCACCTTTGTTTTTCCGTAAGGTGGCGGAGACTCTTGGAAAGATTTTTGCTAACATATCGCTCACTTTCTATGCGTTACGATCACTACTTGCTTGTAGCAATCTCGGTATTATCATATAAATTATTATTCACTTAGACTTCACCGATTTTCCCCACTAATAATTTAAAAACTTCAACGGTTTAGTTCTTAAACGGCCCACATTTGACCTGCTCTACTATGCATAGTGTTTAAGTTATAAACAACTCCTTGCATTGCTTGGTGCACTCTATCTTTTAATTTTTTCTCAACTAATTGATTTAATCTTTCGCCTTCTATTCCAAGTTCTATATATTCTTCTCTAATCTCTTGTCTTGTTGGCTCAACAAAGACAGACATATCATTATCAAAATCTGGATGAGATTGCTCTCTACTTTATATTTCTATAAAGAATGGACTATATCTTTATGCACTTGGCATACCTTGCATTTCGAAATAAAGAATTTCACTTTAAATCTACTCTACTCCCTTCCACTTTTAAAGTGTGGTTTCGATAGTCTCTGCACTTTTCTT
>NZ_CAMQRY010000152.1 GCF_947036855.1 uncultured Clostridium sp. | reverse complement strand
TCTAAGGCAAGAATATTATTTAGACACTTAATACCAAATTGTATCAGTTCAATAATAGTTACAATGACACTTTTAATACCACAGGCTATTTTTACAGAAGCATTTCTTGCTTTTATAGGTCTTGGAATTAATCCACCACTAGCTTCACTTGGTACACTTGCTAATGAAGCACAAAAAGTTATAAGTATGTATCCATATCAATTATTATTCCCAGCAGGGATGATATGTATCATAATACTTGCATTTAATTTATTTGGTGATGGGCTTTCAGAAGCACTTGATCCAAAAAACAGAGTTTAGGAGGAAGTCTTTATGAATAAAATTTTAGAAGTAAATAATCTTAAGACATCTTTTAGAACACATGTTGGTGAGGTTCAAGCTGTTAGGGGAGTAAGTTTTGATGTTGATTTTGGTGAGGCAATAGGAGTTGTTGGAGAATCTGGTTCAGGAAAATCAGTTACTATGATGACTGTTATGAGACTTCTTAGTGAAAATGGAGAAGTTAAAGATGGGGAAGTTATATTTAATAATAAGGATATAAAAAATTGTTCTGAGAAAGAGATGGAGTCTATAAGAGGTAAGGAAATGGCTATGATATTCCAAGATCCTATGACTTCACTTAATCCAGTTTTAAAGATTGGTGATCAGCTTACAGAGCATTTAATAAAGCATGAGAAGATATCTAAAAAAGATGCTATGGAAAGAGCAGTGAAAATGCTTGAGACAGTTGGCATTCCAAGCCCTGAAAAAAGAATTAAGCAATATCCACATGAATTTTCAGGTGGTATGAGACAAAGGGTTATGATTGCAATGAGTCTTATCTGTAATCCAAAGCTTATTGTTGCAGATGAACCAACAACAGCTCTTGATGTTACAATTCAAGCTCAGATTTTAGATATTATGAAATCTTTAAAAGAGAAATTAAACACATCTATTATTCTTATAACACATGATCTTGGAGTTGTAGCAGATATTTGTTCAAGAGTTAATGTAATGTATGGTGGGGTTATTATAGAAAAAGGAACAACAAGAGAAATTTTCTATGAAGGTAAACATCCATATACTTGGGGACTTTTGAAAAGTGTACCAAATCCAAAGGATAGTAATAAAGAAAAATTAAAGCCTATAGAGGGACAACCACCTGATTTATTAAAACCACCAGTAGGATGTCCGTTTGCAGCAAGATGTGATTATGCAATGAAGATATGCAAAGAAAATATGCCACCACATTTTAAAATTAGTGAAACTCATGAGTCAGCTTGTTGGCTTTGTCATGAGAATGCACCAAAGGTAGAAGGGTATAGAATTAAAGGGGGAACTGTAAATGAGTAATAAAGAAGTTGTTTTGGAAATTAAGAATTTACAAAAGTTTTTCCCAGTTAAAAAAGGTTGGTTTAAGAGCAATAGTTTTGTTAAGGCTGTTGATGATATTTCATTTACTATAAATAAAGGTGAAACATTAGGACTTGTTGGGGAGTCAGGATGTGGAAAAACTACTACTGGTAGAACTATTTTAAAGTTATATGAGCCAACAAGTGGAGAAATTATTTTTAAGGGGCAAAATATTACGAATTTATCAGATAAAGAAATGATTCCACTTAGAAGAAATATGCAGATGATATTTCAAGATCCATATGCATCACTTAATCCAAGACTTACAGTTGGGGACATTGTAGGTGAGGCTATTGATATTCATGGATTATATAAAGGTGAAGAAAGAGTAAAGAGAATTCGAGATTTACTATTTAAGGTTGGTTTAAATGGTGACCATATCAATAGATATCCACATGAGTTTTCAGGTGGACAAAGACAAAGAATAGGTATAGCAAGGGCACTTGCTGTTGAGCCAGATTTAATTATCTGTGATGAGCCTATATCAGCACTTGATGTTTCTATACAAGCTCAGGTTATAAATATGTTAGAAGAACTTCAAGAAGAACTTGGTTTAACTTATTTATTTATAGCACATGATTTATGTATGGTTAAACATATTTCAACACATATAGGGGTTATGTATCTTGGGAAATTAGTTGAAAAAGGTGAGAGTGATGATGTTTATACAAATTCAAAGCATCCATATACAAAAGCACTTTTATCAGCAGTTCCAATTCCAGATCCAGATATGGCAAAAGCAAATAAGAGAATTATCCTAGAGGGGGACATTCCATCTCCAATAGATCCACCTGATGGGTGTAGATTTGCTGGTAGATGTTCGTATGTTATGGATATTTGTAAAAAGGATTGTCCACAGCTTAAAGAAGTTGAAACTGGACATTTTGTAGCATGTCATTTATATAAATAAATAAATAAAAATTAGTGTTTTGATATTAGTTTGCGATAAGGCAATGTAATATAAATAAAATTTAGGGGGCAAAATATATGAAAGTAAAAAATCTTAAAAAGTTTTGTCTAATGGCTATGGCAGTAGCAATTAGTACAAGTACTTTAGTTGCCTGTGGTAGTGATGGTGCAGCACCAAGCGGTGGTGGAGCAGACAAGGGGCAACATTTAATTTATAACATGGGAGCAGATCCTAAAACTCTTGATCCAGCATTAAATCAAGAAGTTCAAGCTGGTACAGCTATATCAAATGCATTTGAGGGACTTATGACTCTTGATGAAAATGAAAAAGCTAAACCAGGTGTAGCAAAAGACTTTACTCTATCAGAGGATGGACTTGTATACACATTTAATTTAAGAGATAATGCAAAATGGTCAGATGGAGAGCCTGTTACAGCTAATGATTTTAAATATGCTTGGACAAGAGCATTAGACCCAAAAACAGCAGCAGGATATTCATACCAACTTTATTATATTAAAGGTGCAGAAGACTTTAATGTAAATGATGGTAAAGCAGAAGATTTAGGAATTAAAGTTATTGATGATTATACACTTGAAGTAACTTTAAATAGTCCAACAGTATATTTCCCAGAGCTTATGGCATTCCCAGCATACTTCCCAGTGAAAGAAGATGTTGTATCTGCTAATGAAGGTTGGGCATTAAAGCCAGAAACTTACGTATCTAATGGACCATTCAAATTAACTGAGTGGAGACAAAAAGATGCTTTAGTATATTCTAAGAATGAACATTATTGGAATAAAGAATCTGTTAAGCTTGATACTTTAGAATTTAGAATGATTGGTGATGAAACAACTGCTTATTCAGAATTTAAAGCTGGAGGACTTGATATGGTTGATAGTATACCACCAGAAGAGATAGATAATGCAGTTAAAGAGGGAACAGGTACAATATACCCACAAATAGGTACTTATTATTATTCAGTTAACGTTTCAGGAAATGATTTAAGCCATGAGGCTTTAAGAGATCCTAAAGTTATAGAAGCTTTAAGTCTTGCTATTGATAGAGAATCTTTAGTTAAGAATGTTACTAAAGGTGGACAAGAGCCAGCTACTAGTTTTGTTCCAAGTGGAATTAAAGGTATAGATGGTAAGCCATTTAGTAAGAAAGAATATATACCTGCAAAAGGTGATGTTGAAAAAGCTAAGAAGTTATTAGAAGAAGCTGGATACCCAGGTGGAGAAGGTCTTCCAACATTTGAATTAATGTTTAATACAGAAGGTGCACATAGCCAAATTGCTCAAGCAGTACAAGGAATGTGGACTGGAATTGGTGTTAATGTAGAACTTAAAAATCAAGAGTGGAAAGTATTCCAAGGAACAAGAACAGCTAAGAACTACCAAATTGCAAGAGATGGATGGGTTGGAGATTTTGTTGACCCAATTACTTTCCTTGATTTATTTGGAACTGATGTTGGGCTTAATAACCCAGGATATTCAAATGCAGAGTTTGATGAGTTATTAGACAAATCAAAAGCTGAGCTTGACCCAGCAGTAAGAGAAGGATATTTAAAAGATGCTGAAGAAATCTTAATGAATGATATGGCAATTATCCCTATCTACTACTATACACAACCAAAAGCTATGCAAAAAAATGTTAGTGGAGTTAAAGTTTCTCAACTTGGATTTATATCATTTACAGAAGCTAGCATAACAGCAGCAGAATAAAATAAAGATGTTTATAGATAAGTGGTTTTATAATTTTATAAAGCCACTTATTTTTTTGCATAAATAAAATATAACTTAAATAAAAATGTTGATAATTAAATATTAAAGTATAGTTTTGTATATAAGGTTTACATATGGAAAATACAGTTATATATTTATTCTATAAAGAATAAATATAATTGTATAAGTATTGTATATATTACCATAAGTGATAAAATTAAGTATGTACTATTAAAAGTATATTTATTGATTAAATTAGTTAGATTTTTTGATTTAACTAAATATATATAACTTATAGAAATTTAGAGGTAAGGGAGTATTTAATATGAAAAATATAACACTTGATTTTACAAAAGCATCTAGCTTTTTAGCAGGGCATGAAATTGAAAATTTAAAAGGTTCTTTAGAAGTTGCACATAATAAGGTTCATAATGGAACTGGTGCAGGTAGTGATTTTCTAGGATGGGTTGAACTTCCAGAAAACTATGATAAAGCTGAGTTTGATAGAATTAAAAAATCAGCAGAGAAGATTAAGTCTGACTCTGATGTTTTAATTGTAATAGGAATAGGTGGTTCATATCTTGGAGCTAGAGCAGCTATAGAAATGCTTAATAGCAATTTTTATAACTTATTAGATGATAAAGTAAGAAAAACACCTAGAATAATTTATGCTGGAAATAACATAAGTTCTACTTATATGCATGAGTTATTACAAGCTATTGAAGGTAAGGATTTAAGTCTTAATATAATTTCTAAGTCTGGTACTACAACAGAACCAGCTATAGCTTTTAGAATTTTAAAAGAATATATGGAAAAGAAATATGGAAAAGAAGAAGCTGTTAAGAGAATTTATGCTACAACTGATTCAAGTAAGGGAGCACTTAAAAACCTTGCTATGGAAGAGGGATATGAGCAGTTTGTTGTTCCTGATAATGTTGGTGGAAGATTCTCAGTTTTAACAGCTGTTGGTTTACTTCCAATTGCAGCTTCAGGAATTAATATAGATGAGATGATGCAAGGGGCTAATGATGCAAGAGCTGAGTATGCAAACCCAAATGTAGATGAGAATGAATGCTATAAATATGCAGCAGCTAGAAATGCTTTATATAGTAA
>NZ_CAMQRY010000151.1 GCF_947036855.1 uncultured Clostridium sp. | reverse complement strand
GCATTTTCTCTTACTTCTCGTGTATCAGTTAACTTTAGAAAAAACTCATTTTCACTATTTAATGCTGGTAAGTTAGAAAATACACTAATACAATCTTCACTCATTATAGAATAAAATTCTCTATTATACTCTTGTGTTTTTATATAACTAGCATCATCAATACTTTCTACACCTTTAACTTTAACTAACTCTAACACTCTGCTAGTTCGTATTTCAAGGTCTTTTATATAGTTGTTATCTATTGCTTCTATAATACATATAAAGCCTACCTTATCTTTATCTATATTAATTTTTTTTAGACCAATTATATATGGCAATTCTTCAGTATTTACAATTCCCCTTATAATACCCTTTTTTTGATATTCTATACTATTCATCATTTCTTTTAGTTCTAATAAAAGATTTTTTACCCCTTTAGAATTCAAATTTTCTTTCTTATCCTTTAATGTTTTAACTATATTCATATTTTCATCTAAAAGAATTACAGTATTAATAAATGGGGCAGTTTCTATACTCTCTAATAATCCTGCTATATCCTCACGAACAGCTATATCTAACTCTCTATTAAGTTTACTATTTATTTCAATATAATTAGAAAATTCAAATATCTTTGAGCTAATTTTATTTACTTCCCCATTAATTATATTTTGAACTCCATTTGACCGTCCTGCTCCTCTATTAAATTCACCACTACTTATCTGCTTAACTATACTGTTTCCTATAAAATAAAAACTAGCTGAACTAACTATTGTAACACTAGCAAATATTATAGTTATTCTTTTTAAAAGTGTCATTTCATCACCTGCCTATATACTTCTATTTACATAATTAAAATTATAAGATAATTATCGTTCATAGTAATGAATACTTTACTTAAAATCAAAATACAATTAAATTTACTAGCAAAAAAAAATAAATCATCAAATAGAAAAAACGCATATTTTGTAAAACAAAATACGCGTCTAATACCTACTATCGATTAATCATATAATCTTTCCAACTATCCTGTGCTAAGTGAATATAATTTCTATCAAAACTTTTCTTTTGTACATCAACATAAAAATACACATAACATATTTCTATTGTTCCATCTAAAAGTTTAACTTCTTTTTCAATTCTATCATATTCATTTCTTTCATTTCCAAGTCCATAAAAATGTTCCATCTCATCTAATGCTTTTACTAGAACTTCTGGATTATCAACAGTTATAACCTCACCTTCAATATCTCTATTACCAGTAATAAGTGCTGGGTATCCTTTATGCTCCATATGATATAAATCTCCTGATGTTGTAGCAAGTTCATTTGTTAATACATGTCCTTTTAAGTACTTATCATAATTATAAAAACCTTCTCTTAAACTTCCATATACAAAAAATCTTTTCATTAGCAGATAGCACCTCCAACACTTTTAATATCAGTATCATTTTTAACTATAGCTCTAATACTTGCTTCAAGTCCTTTTGCAATATCTTCTATAGACATTGATGGTACTCCTGGTTTATTTATAACTTGTGCTGGTATACAAGGTACATGTATAAATCCACCTCTTATATTTTTATATTTACTATTTATAAGGTGTAATACTCCATACATAACATGATTACACACAAATGTTCCTGCTGTATTTGAAACTGCAGCTGGAATATTATCATTTTTTATTTCCTCAACCATAGCTTTTATAGGTAAATTAGAAAAATAAGCATTTGCTCCATTTTCATATATTTTTTCATCTATTGGTTGATTTTTTTCATTATCTGGTATTCTTGCATCATCTAAATTTATAGCAACACGCTCTGGCATTATTGCAAATCTTCCACTAGCTTGTCCTATTGAAAGTACAACATCTGGATTATACTTTATTATAGCTTCCTCAATACATAATAATGATTTTCTAAAAACTGTTGGTATCTCAAGCTTTATAACCTCACTTCCAAGTATATTACTTGGAAGTATTTTTACTGCTTCAAGCGCAGGGTTTATATTTTCTCCACCAAATGGATCAAATCCTGTAATTAATATTTTCATACAAATCTCCTCCTAAACTATCTAGCTTCCGAATACTAAAAATGCTAATACATACATAAGAATAATATGTATTATAAGAAGTGCAATTCCAACTGGAACTTGATGTTTAACTATTATATTTTTATCTTTAGTTTCAAGTAATGCTGCTGGCATAACATTAAAGTTTGCTGCCATAGGTGTAAGAAGTGTTCCGCAATATCCTGCTGTTAAAGCAAGTGCTGATGCTATTACTACATTTCCACCTTGCATGAATACAAATGGCATACCAATCCCAACTGTTATAACTGAGAATGCTGCAAAAGCATTACCCATTATCATAGTAAATACAGCCATACCAACGCAATAAGCAATAACTCCTATTAAGGCGCTTTCATGTGGTATAACATGTGATATAGCCCCTGATATAACTTCTCCAACACCAGCTACTGTAAATAGCCCACCAAGAGCTGCTAAAAGTTGTGGAAGTATACTAGTTTGTCCTACTGATTGAAGCATTCTATCAGCGTCTTCTAAAGCTTCGCTAGGTTTAGCCTTAGTTATAATAAATGTTACTATTAGAGCTGCTATAGCAGATATACCAATAGCTGCTATCCCACTAATAGGAGTAAATTGTGCAATTAAAAGAGCAAGTACTGCTATTATAATTGATGGTATAAATACTTTATTTCCAAGTTTCTTTGATTCTTTAAGTGCTCTATTGGCATCTGGCATCTTAAGTTTTCCAACTTTAACCTGCTTAGTACCTGTTAATATACCAACTACTAGTAAAAGAGCTCCAACTGCCTCTGATGGCATTATTCCACCAAATACAAAGATGACTGCTAGTATTACCCAAAAGGCTGCTGTTCCAAGTCTTCTAGGATTTGTATTATCTTTTAAAACTCTAAATGCTGTATGAGTCATAAGAAGACCAACAAATACATAAAAAACTTCTAATAGAATATCAGAAAATTGCTTAAAATCCATAAATTAGTCCTCCTTTAAATTTTCAGTATTATTAATTTCTTCATTTGCTGTTGCTCTGTGCTGTTCGCATATCTTTTTAATTTTCTTATCAAGTCTATGATTATCAAAAGCTATGATTAAGAACGCTATTACAGCAATAGGAATAGATGCTATTGCAATATGAAGTGTACTAACATCAACGTATCCAAGTTCTTCAAGTGTTCCTGTTATTAATAGAACTCCTGAACTTGCAAGAAATAAATTCTGACCAAAGAAGTTACCATAGTTATCCATAGCTGCTGCTGCACCTTTAATTTTATCTTGTGCTTCAACAGGTAAATCACCATATTTACTTTCTGCTGCTCCTTGTGCCATTGGGTTAATAAGTGGTCTAACAAATTGTGCATGTCCACTTACTTTTAATGAAATAGCTGATGCAAATTGTCTTATAAATAAGTACAATGTTAAAAGCTTCCCTGTTGAAAGTCCTTTAGCCTTACTAATAAGTTCTAAAGCTCTTTCTTTAAGTCCAAACCTCTCACACATTCCTATTATTGGAAGTGTCAAAAGAAATATTGTCATATGCCTTTGTTCTACAAACGTTTGCCCTAAAATTTGTAATATCTCACCGAATCCCATCCCCGATGCAAGTCCTGTAGCAAGTCCTGCAACTATTACGACAAGTATTGTATCGAACTTGAATGCGAATCCTAATATAACAATTAAAATCCCTATAAGCGCCATTTAAGTCCCCTCCTTCTTTTGTATGTATTTGTCCTTTTATTCGACAAATTACCTTTTATTAACTAGATTATAATAGTATTTTCATAATTAAACTATATTTATACAATAGAATTAACCTTATAATAATAGTTTGTTCATCTTTTATCTAATTCTTCAATAAAATTTGTAGAAAAATGTAAAAAACATCGAAAAGCAATTATGATATTTATAATTTAAATTTAAATTTTTAATATTGATTATGGCTATTTAAAATATATTGTTTATTTATTTACAGCAAAAAAGCTTATTTTTCACTATGAAAAATAAGCTTTTTAATAATTTTTAAGATTTTACTTTATCTAAAATTTTGAAGAACCAATTCTTTTTACTCGCCTTCTGTCTTTCTACAAGTTCACCTCTTTTATCAAGAAGCAACTGTTCAACTTTACTAAGACTTTTATTTTCTAAATACTCTTCACTTACTGTTAAATTTTCATCTAGCATTAGTACCATTTGTAATTTTTCTAGTTCCTTATCTCGTTTATATAATTCTTCTTTTTGCTTCTCAAGCTGTCTTTTTAATCTTTTTATTTCATCAAGATTTCCTGTATCTATATTTTTACCTATCTGTTCATCAACTTTTAAAAATGACTCTTCCGTATCAATGTCATAATAAACTGTTTCTTTTATACCTTCATTACCAAAATAACTATCTATATTGACATCTTCTACATCATCATATATAAACTCTAAACCCATTAACTCTTCTATATCACTTTCCTCACTAAAATTAGTAAATTCTAATTCTTCCTTATTCATTTGTTTCTTCACATCACTAAGTAACATACCTATTGGCTTATTCATATAGTCATTTAAATCAATTTCGATATCTATATCACCATCATATATATCATCATTTACTACACCTGCTTGTACATCTATATATATATCATTTTCTAAACTATCTAATTCAAATCTTTTATTTTTAATATTAGAAAGCAACATATTACCTGCTAAATTCGTATTATTCATTTTTAATTACCCCTTTATATCATAAAATCCCTTTATTATATAATTCTACACAAAAGGTATATTTCCTTTATTTTTCCATAAAAAGGTAAATGTTTTTAATTAGTTTTTTATGCATATTAAAATTTGACATTTTTCTAGTCTAATTATGATGTTTTGCTGTCGAATTTAATAATATATTTACGAAAAACAAAAAAGCAACGAAGCATTTTAGCTTCATTGCTTTTAGTTTTAAGGAAGAGGATTCCCAGCTGATTTATAAATATCATACCACTCACTTCTTGTTAAAGTAATATTACTAGCTTTACATATATCTTTTAACCTATCTTTGTTAGTTGTTCCCACAATAGTTTGTATTTTTGCAGGATGTCTTAATATAAATGCCGTAGCTATAACACTTTTTGAAACGTTATATTTATCTGCTATCTCTTTAATTTTATTATTTACATCTTCAAACTTATCATTA
>NZ_CAMQRY010000150.1 GCF_947036855.1 uncultured Clostridium sp. | reverse complement strand
TTTGGTAAAATGGTCTGTTTAAAAGGGCTTAATATTGAAGAAGTTACGCTTGAAGAGGTTATTGGAAATACTAAATCTGTAGAGCTTGATGATCAAAAGGTAAGAGCTGCAAGACAGATAGGAATTTCATTTGGAGATTAATCTATATAAAATAATTTAATATGACTTTAGAGGGATATACGAACTATTTTTTATGAATAGTTTTTATATCCCTCGTGTTTTTCTGCATTTTAACGAATTATAATTATAAATAAGGTTTTAATGTTCACCTTTTTAAAAAGATATGATATAATAAAATCATTAAAAGGAATTTTTTAGGGGGAGTTATTATGAAAAACTTATATGAAAATCCATTAAACTCAAGATATTCTTCAAAGGAAATGTCAGGTATTTTTTCAGATGATAAAAAGTTTTCTACATGGAGAAAATTATGGGTTGCACTTGCAGAGTGTGAAAAAGAACTTGGACTAAATATTACAAATGAGCAAATAAATGAATTAAAGAAATACATAGATGTTATAAATTATGATGTAGCACTTGAAAGAGAGAAACTAGTAAGACATGATGTTATGAGTCATGTTTATGCTTATGGAGTACAAGCGCCGAGTGCTAAAGGAATTATTCACCTTGGAGCTACTAGTTGTTATGTTTGTGATAATACAGACATTATAATTATGAAAGAAGCTCTTTTAGTTGTAAAAGGAAAGATACTTGCTACAATTAAAAATTTAAAGAAATTTGCATTAGAATATAAAAATATGCCAACACTTGGATTTACTCATTATCAAGCTGCACAGCTTACTACTGTGGGTAAGAGAGCAACTCTTTGGATGCAAGAACTTATCTTAGATTTAGAGAATTTAGATTTTGTTATAGATAAATTAAAACTTAGAGGTGTTAAAGGAACAACAGGAACTCAAGCTAGTTTTATGAATTTATTTGAAAATGATGAGGCAAAAGTTAAATCTTTAGATAAAATGGTTTCAAATAAACTTGGATTTGAAAAATCCTATGGTGTTACAGGACAGACTTATTCAAGAAAAGTTGATTCCATAATTCTTAATACATTATCAGAGATTGCACAAAGTGCTTATAAATTCTCTAATGATATTAGACTTCTTCAGAATTTAAAAGAGATAGAAGAGCCATTTGAAGCAAATCAAATAGGTTCATCAGCTATGGCTTATAAAAGAAACCCTATGAGAAGTGAAAGACTTGGATCTCTTGCAAGAATAGTTATAGTAAATAGTATGAATCCAGCTATAACAGCTTCAACACAATGGTTTGAAAGAACTCTTGATGATTCTGCAAATAAAAGAATTTCTGTGCCTGAGGCATTCCTTGCTCTTGATGGAGTTCTAAATCTTTATATTAATATAACTGAAAATCTAGTTGTATATGATAAAGTAATTGCTAGTCATGTAAATAATGAGCTTCCATTTATGGCTACTGAAAATATAATGATGGAGTCAGTAAAAAAAGGTGGAGATAGACAAGAACTTCATGAAATAATAAGAGAACACTCAATGGCAGCGGCTCAAAGAGTTAAAAGAGATGGATTAAATAATGATTTAATAGAAAGAATTATAACAGATGATAGATTTAATTTAAGTAAAGAAGAAATAATTAATATAATAGAACCTAAAAAATTTATAGGAAGAGCATCAAGTCAGGTTGATGATTTTATGGAAGAATATATTAACCCTCTTCTTGAAGAAAATAAAGATTTTAAAAGTTTCACAAGTGAAATAAATGTATAATAATTAAAATAGTAAAAGCAAGCAGGTAAAGTTAATTTATAACTTTACCTGCTTGCTTCTTTATATTCACTCATCTAATAAGTTCTCAGTATATAAAATATATTTTATTAAAACTTTTATGTAAAGTAGTCTTTAACTAAATTCTCACAACTTTACTTAATATTTCATATAATACTGTGAATATTATTATTTAGGAGGAGATTTTTTTGGATTTATTAATGCCAATTGCTCATAAAAAAGTTAAAGAGGTAACTGTTTATGATAAAATACCTGATGGAGTTAGTATTATAGGCGCACCCGAGTTTTGGGATGCTGGTTTAAGAGGGGCTGGTATAGTAGTGGCTATCATTGATACCGGATGTGATGTTTTGCACCCTGATATCAAGGATAGAATAATTGATACTGTGAATTTTACAAATGAAAATGCTAGAAATAAAAAAGATGTTACTGATTTAGATGGTCATGGAACACATGTAGCAGGAATTATTGCTGCTAGTGGAAATGATAAAGGAATCATAGGTGTTGCACCAGAGGCAGACCTTATGATACTCAAAGCATTGACATCTAAAGGTGGTTCTTACTCTTGGATTATGCAAGCTATAAACTATGCGATAGCTAAGAAGGTAGATATTATATCTATGTCTCTTGGTGGAAAATATGACTACAAACCTCTTCATAATATTATAAAGAGAGCAGTTGCAAATAATATACTTGTTGTAGCTGCATCTGGAAATGATGGAGATGGCGTTGGTTCTACTTTAGAAGTTAATTATCCAGCTGCTTATAATGAATGTATATCAGTTGGTTCTATTACAACTGAAAAAGATGGTAGTAGATTTAGTGCATCAAATAAAGAAGTTGATGTTGTAGCACCAGGACAAGGAAAAAATGGAAGAGGTATTATCTCTTTAGCACCTGGTAATAAATATGTAGAACTCATAGGAACATCTATGGCTACACCACATGTGGCTGGTGCTCTTGCTCTTATTAAAAATTGGGCTGTAAAAGAATTTGGTAGAGAACTTACAGAATCTGAATTATATGCACAGCTTATAAAGAAAACTGAGTCTTTAGGATTTAGTAAAACTATTGAAGGAAATGGAATCGTAAATTTAAATTTATAGTTTCTAAATTAGGGTGCTTTTTAGTATCCTTTTTTTTATTAACAGATAAGTTATTTAATTATATGTTACAATGGAGTGATATTATATAGTTTATTTATAAGGAGATACATGTGAATAGAGATGAATTAATAAAAATTTTTAATTCTAGTATAACTGGAAAGAAACATATGGATGCTAGAAGAATTATAGAAAATGACTTAATAACTGATTCAGATATTTCATCTGATGAATTTGTTATAAATATAGATTCCAATATTATCTCTGATAATCTTATGAGTTCTTATACTTGTAAGCTTGAACTTGATAATGAAAACAAAGAGATATTATCTTCATATTGTACCTGTGATGAGTATGAAAAATTTGAATTTTCAAAGAAAAATTATTGTTGTAAGCATTTAATAGCTACTTTTTATAATTCTTTAAATGATGTATTAGAGCTTTTAAATAAAAATACAGATATTAAAGCTATTTCTAATGATATTAAATCTAGTCTACTTGAAAATATAGTTGATTTAAAAGAAAGAAAAACTATACGATTTGAGGTTTATTTAGAGAAAGAGGCTTGGAATGATGGTATAAAAGCTTATTTTAAAATAGGTAATGGCACTAAATTTTATACACTGCGAGATATTGAACAATTTTTAGTACACTATTATAATAAAATACCTCTTCAATTTGGTAAAGACTTTATGTATTCTTGTAAAGAGCAAAAGTTAATTTTCTCTGATATTAAGATTATAGATTTTATAGAAATGTTAAATCAAATAGATGGACCTATGATTAAATTACATAGAAAAGATAAAAGACTTGTTGATGGTAAATATATAAAAATACCTGAGTACTTAATTAAAACCTTTTTTAATACAATTAAAGACTCTAAAATTTATATGTCTAGTGGATTTTATTCAAGAGATGTAGAAGCTTTTATATTAAATGAAAACCCTCCATTTAATATAGTGCTAAATGGCAGTGATGATGGTTATACATTAGTATATAAAGATAGTATTCCAAAAAGATTAAATTCTAAGAATAATGTCTTTAAGCATAGTAATTATATCTACTTGGCGGATGATGCTTTTTCACAAAATGTATCAGAACTTTTAAATATATTTGAAGATCAAAAAACTATAGATTTTTTAAAGCGAGAAGAAAATACTATTTTTAAGTATTTAATTCCTAAATTAAAAACTATTAGTAATGATTTGTTAGTGAATAACTATATTAAAGATAAAATACTCGATGTTGATCCTATATTTAAATTCTACTTAGATAGTAATAAAAACAATTTATCATTAAAGGTTAATATTTGTTATGACACTGTTGAATTTAATATATTTGATGAATTTACAGATAAATATATCTTTAGACGTTTAAATTTAGAAAATAAAGTTATAGCACTTGTTAGTAGAATAGGTTTTTCAAGAGATATATCAAATAATAATTTGATTTTTAATAAGGATGAAGAGGGAAAGTTTAATTTCTTTAAAAGTGATATTTCATTACTTCAAAAAGAAGGAGATGTTTTTTACTCTGATAAAATTAAAGGAATAAAAGTTTTAACTAGCAAAAGTTTTACTGCTGATATAAAAGCAGGTAAAAATAATTACTTTGATTTTAAATTTGATATTAATGGTATTAATAAAAATGAAATTATAAATATACTTAAATCACTTGAAAATAATATTAGGTATTATAAACTTAAAAGTGGAGAATTTATTGATTTAGAGAATATAGAGCTTAAGAAACTTTATAATCTTATAGAGTCATTAACAGCAAATAGAGTATCAAGTTTAAAAGAATTGAATATTAACTTTAATAAGGGAAAATCTATTTTTATAAATGATCATATTAAAGATAACGCTATTAAATTTATATCTGGAACTGAATACTTAAATAAAACAGTAAAAGAGTTTAATGATTTTAAAGAAAATCCTATTAAATTACCTATAACATTAAATGCAAAACTTCGTGAATATCAAGTTCATGGCTTTAAATGGCTTAAATCTATGAAGAAACTCGGTAATGGAGCTATACTAGCAGATGAAATGGGACTTGGAAAAACACTTCAAGCAATAAGTTTCTTATGTTCAGAAATAGAAGAGAATCCAAAGTCAAAAACTTTAATAATAACTCCAACCTCACTTGTTTATAACTGGGGAGCTGAATTTGATAAATTCACAAATATAAAACATAGTATGGCAATAGGTGATAAAAAGCTTAGAATTCCTATTTTAGAGGATTTTAAAACAAACGACATAAATATACTTATTACAACATACGGAACGTTAAAGAATGATTTAAAGCTATATGATGACATGATATTAAATCATCTTATTATAGATGAAGCTCAAAATATAAAAAATAGTAAAGCTATATCTACAAAAACAGTAAAAAGTATAAAAGCTGATGTTAGATTTGCACTTACAGGAACACCTGTTGAAAATTCAGTTAAAGA
>NZ_CAMQRY010000149.1 GCF_947036855.1 uncultured Clostridium sp. | reverse complement strand
TAGCTTGGTCCATTGTTGCTACTGAAGTTTTTACAAAAGCATCAGTTTTTGTTTGAGCTAAAGTTAATGGTGTTCCATCGAATTTTAATAGTGCGATAGCTATTGCTGCAGTTACTCCAGCACCTGCTACTAACATAGTTAATTTTGATTTAATCATTTGTTAATCACTCTCTTTCATCGTTTATAGTTTTATATATACAATTTCTATGAAGTTTAACTTATAACGTAATACTATCCATAGAAAATTTATACTAAGTTAATTTGTTTAATTAAATATATATTTAATGTATTTGGAAATTTTATTTCCAAAGTCTTTTTATAATATAGCCTAAAAGAATAAAAAAGTAAAATATGACATTTATAGATAGTATAAGCAGTTTGTCTGGGGTATTATTAATAAAAACTAGATTATTAAATTGAATTAATAGTAAAGTATATGAAAATATATTAAAGTGGTTATTTTATGCGAGAAAAAAGCTTGTTAGGAGATAAATAGGTGGTAAGTTCAAAAAAACTATAATTTCCAATTATATAATAAAAATATGGTTTATTTACAAAAGAAGAGTATAAAATATGGTTAATATGTAAATGTAATATAAATTTTGATAATAAATATTAAACTTATAAAAAAGTAAAAGAAGGTATATTTATAGCGTAAAAAAAGCTCGTTTGAGTATTGATATATTAAAATTATGAGTATTATATTCATTTAAATTATATTAAATAAATGAAAAATAAAAATGTAAAAAAAATCAATTTAATTTTAGATATAAAATTATAGGGCGATATCCAGTTATATGATAGTTTGATATCGTTATTTTTATTTTTAAAATTTGATAGGATTTTTATATAGTATTCGAATAGATAAGTGTAAGACAAATTTAAGTTTGGTTTAAGGGGAGAATTTTATGGAGGATAAGCTAATTATTAAAAATATTAAGCGAAAGAAAGAATGTGGGCTTGAGATGTTTATTGATAAGTATGCTGGATTTATTAGAGCTATTATTAGAAGTAAACTTTATAAGTTTAGTTCTTATGAAGATGAATGTTTTGATGATATTCTTTTGGCTATTTGGAATAATGTTGATAGGTTTGATGACTCAAAGGGGAGTTTTAAGAACTGGGTTGTTTCTGTGAGTAAGTATAAAGTTATTGATTATAATAGAAAGCATTTAAGAAGTAAGGAGTTTATTTCTGATATTGATACACAGAATATTGATGAAAAACATTTAAGTGATGCCAATGCAAATGTTGAGAGAGATTTACTTAGTGATGAAGTAAAGAAAGAAATTGATGATTTACTTAGTAATTTAAGTTTGAGGGATAAGGAGTTGTTTATTAAGCATTATTTAGAGGAAAAGCCAGTTACTAAGATTTCTAGTGAGGTTGGAACTAAGGTAGATGTAATTTATAACAGACTTTCAAGAGGTAGGACAAAGCTTAGAAAAATATTAGCACATAGTAGATTATTTTAAGGGGTGATTTTATGAAAAATGAATTTGATGATTTAAACAATGTTAAAAATGATTTAGATAATATAGAAGAGATTATTATAAGTGAAGAAGAAAAAGAGAAAATTAGAAAGAGAGTTATGGGGAAAATTGAAAAAACTAAGAAGTCTAATAGTAAAAACAAAAAGAAGATAATCATAGCTGCAAGTTTTATATTTGCTATTACAGGTTCTTTTGCTTTAACTAATGAGAGTGTTTTAGCTAGTATTGAGAATGTGGGTAGAAGTATAGAGAGCTTTTTTGATTGGAATAAAGATGATGAGGTAAAATATGATTTTAAAGAATATAAGAAAGAAGTAATTAAAACTGTTACAGATAAAGGAATAAAGTTTTCTGTAAATGAAGTAGTTTTAGATGATAGAGAATTATATGTAAGTGCAAGTGTTGATTATTCAGAGTTTGACAGGGAAACTTTAAAAACTAATTATGATGGTGATTTAAACATAATACCAGCTAACTCAGATGCCAAGCTTAATTTACTTGTGGGAGATAATATGATAGAAGCTACTAATTGGGGAGGTAGCTATGAATATAATGAGAATGGAACAAGTGATGTTTTACTTAAAGTAAGTACTGATTTTAAATTAAAAGATGAAGATATAAAAACTCAAGATATGGATTTTAATAAAGTATATAAAATTAAGCTTAAAGTTGACCAAATAATAGCTCAAATACCTAAAAAAGAACATGAGATTATTGATGGTAATTGGGATATTGAATTTGAGATTGATGGGAAAAAACTTTTAGAAGAATTAAAAATAACAGATATAGATAAAACTATTGGATTTGAGTATAAAGGTGAAAAGTTAGAAGTACATTTAGGCGAGTTTAGAGTATCACCTATGTCTATGACACTTGATTATACTTATGATCAAGAACTATTTGAGAAACTTATTAATAAAGATGAAAATTTAGCTTTAGATTTTTATGATGAAAATAATGAAATGATTTCTTTTAACTCACAAGGTGGTGGGGGAAATGGAAAGGGTCAGACAGAACTTAGCACAAAGTGGATGATAGATAGGGAAATAGATGTAAGTAAGATTAAGGTGGTACCTGTAATTGAAAAGTATAATAGAGTTGGTAGAAGTTTAAAAGCTGAGGGAACTCCTGAAGAATTAAATATAAAATAATATAAGAGGCTGTGGATAAGTTTTATAAAATTTATCCACAGTCTTTACTTTTAAAAAAGTTGTGACTAATCATGTTACTTTAGTAACAATACGAGAGCTTGTTTTTAAAATATAATAAGGTCATAAGATATTTGGAGGTAAGAAATTATGACAATGGAAAGTTGGATTTTAATATTAGGGCTTTTAGCTATGGTTGTGTTTAGACAAATGGGAGAAAGAAAATTCACTATCAGAAGTACAATAATACAGATTGTACTTGTAGGGTATTTTACATATAAGTATGTTGATGGAGTGCCAACTGGTGGCTCTAATACAGTAATACTAGTTGGAATGACTGTTGCAGGTCTTATTCTTGGGGCATTTATGCTTTTAGCAACTAAGACATATTTAAAAGATGGGCAAAGATTTGTTAAATCTGGTATTACATATTTAGTTTTATGGATTATAGGACTTGGCTCAAAGGTTGTACTTGCAGAGTATATGACTAAATGGAATGTTAAGGGAACAGTGGAATTTATAATGAAGCATCATATAAATCCAAATGTTATTACAACATCATTTATGTTTTTCACAATAGGAATGATTGTGGTTAGAACTGTTGGAGTATATATCAGATTTGGAATGCTTGAAAAAAATAAAGAATTTAAAGCTGTAAGAGCTTAAAGGTAAAGGCTAGATTTATGAGTAAAATCATAGATTTAGCCTTTTTATTTTATTTAAAAGTATATATTTACGATAAATTCACTGTGAGTAAAAATATTTTTTATAGAATTTTATTAAAAGTGATAGATATACATATACTTATTTCGGATTAATAGGTGTAAAGAGAAATAACTCAGAACCAAGCTTTAAGTGAAAAGGGGTAAATTATGAAAATTACAGAGGAGAATTTTATTAAAGAATTAAAAAAGAAAAATGAAAAAGCATTAGAATATCTGATAGATAATTATGGGTGGATTATTAAGACTGTTACAAAGAAGCATCTTATAGAGTTTCCACATCTTTTAGATGAGTGCATGAATGATATTCTTATGGATATATGGAAAAATGGACATAGGTTTGATGAGAGTAAGGGGAATATTAAGAATTTTATTGCTGGTATATCAAAGTTTAAAGCTATTGATTATAAGAGAAAGTATATTAAGGATTTATATAACAAAGATATAAGTGATATGAGTATTGCAGTAGAGGATAAACTTACAGAATCTAGCTTAAGGATTGAGCTTAGTGATGAAACTGAGGAAATGCTTGGGTGTTTAAAGAAGGAAGATAGAAGCTTATTTATAAAACTTTATATTGAAGGTAAGAAAATTGAAGAGGTAACTAAAGAAACTGGAATGAGTAGAAATGTTATCTACAATAGATTATCTAGAGGAAAGAGAAAAATTAAAAATTTATTTGAAGTTAGAATTTGATAAGGGGTGAATTAATTTGAAGAAAGATATATACGATATGATTAATGATAGTGATATAGATTTAGATGAATATGAAAAGTGTGAGCTTACAGATATAGAAAAAGCTAAAATGAAAAAGTTTGCTAGAAAAAATAACAAGAAGAATGGAAATAAGTTTTCAAAACTTGCTAAAGTTTCAGTATTTGGAGTTTTATTTGGTGGAGGATTTTTATTATCACCATTTGGAGAGGTTGCATTTGCAGGGATAGAGCTAGCAACTTACCATATAGCAGATTTTATGGGGATTGAGAAAGATTTAGATGGATATAAAACAGTTGTAGATAAGACTGTAACTGATAATGGAGTCAGTGTAAAACTTAATGAGGTTATACTAGATGGAGATATGTTAAAAGTTGTAATGACTGGATATATAGAGGATTCAGAGAAAAAATATGATAGTTTATCATTTAATAATGAAAGAGTTTATATAAATGGAAAAATGGCAGGTGGAGGAATGAGTGGTGGTTATGGAAAGACTGAAAATAATACATTTAAGTATGATTATGATTTTACTATAGAGAATTTAGAAGAGTATGATTTAACAAAAGATCTTGATATAAAAATAAAACTTGATAATGCTAGAACAACTATTGAAGATGGTCCTAAAGCTGAAGTTGGTAAGAAAAGAAGTGGAGATTGGGATTTTGAATTTACAATAAGCCCAAAAGAACTTATTGCGGATACAGAAGTTATTGATATTAATAAAAGAATAGATGTTGATGGTATTGGATTTGTTGATATTGAAAAATATACAAGTAATAAGGTAGGACAGAAAATATATATAAAATGTAGTGATGAACTTTTAGGGGAGTATTCAGAACAAATTAATGGTACTGATAATTTAGGTAATAAGGTGGAGTTTGACATAAGACATAATGGACCAGATGGTGGAGTGCTTGAACTTTATACTTTAGAAGGTGGATTATCAAAAGAGGCAACAGAACTTACTCTTAGATTAGAACTTGTTAAGTATCCAGAAACAAGTGGGGAAATGAGTAGTGATTATAAACAATATGGAGAAGAATTTACTATAAAAATTAAATAAGTAGAAGTAATATGAAGCTAAATTTATGATGTGGAAATTATAAATTTAGCTTTTTTTATTTGCAATTATAAATTCAAAATGATATATTGTTTCTAAGGAAACAAAAAAAGAAGTGGATATAAGGAGAGGTTAATATGATAGATATAACTTTAAAACTTGAGAAAGAAAGTAGCGTTTGGGAGTGGCTTGAAAATGATAGTAATGCTAAAAGTAGTCTTTTAAGAATGGGACATATGGGAACTCATTTAGATGTTTATGAAAAAACAGAAGTTCCACTA
>NZ_CAMQRY010000148.1 GCF_947036855.1 uncultured Clostridium sp. | reverse complement strand
GGAGTTAGAAGAGGAAAAGAGCATAAAGATGCAGATATAAAAGCAGAGAGAAATAAAACTTTTATTATAGAAAACTTAAATCTTGAAAATGTAGTAAACTTAGATAAAGAGTTTAAAGCTTATACAGCGTGGATAGATAATCCATTTGCAACAGGGCTTTCTACAAGAGTTATATTAGAAGAGGTAGAGTATGAATAGTGATAAACTTATGGAAGAACTAATTATAGTTTTTCAAAATTTTTCAGAAATAAATTCAAAGCATTATGATAAGAACTATGATAATTTGAATATGAATGAGGTGCATACAATAGATTTTATAGGAAAGAATGAAAATTCAAACTTAAAAGCTATAACACAAGGGCTTGGAATAACTAAAGGGGCAGTTACTAAAATTACAAAAAGGTTAGAGATGCGTGAGCTTATTAGTTTTTATAGAAAAGAAGACAATAAAAAAGAAAAATATTTTAGGCTTGAAGCAAAAGGTAAAGAAGTTTATGAAAAACATTTAGAACTTCATAAGAAAGCCTTTGATAGAGATAAGAAGGTTTTTAATAATTATAATGAAACTGAAAAGATAGTTATAGATAGATTTCTAAAGGATTTATCAGAGGATATAAAATCAAGAATTAAATAGTATAAAGTGGTAACTTTTATAGTTATCATTTTTAAGTTTGACAAATATGACGATTGGTCATATAATTTAATCATGGATAAAAGATTAATTAAAAAACAAGAGATTATAAGAAAATCTATAGGAATTATGTTTGAAAAGGGATATCATGGGACAGGTGTTAAGGATTTAGCAGATGCTGCTGGTATTCCAAAAGGTTCTATATATAATTATTTTGAAAATAAAGAAGATTATTTAAAAGAAGCTTTAATTTATTATTATGAAGTTATGAGCAAAGAACAATTTGAAATACTAGAAGATAAATCATTAAAAGCAGTTGATAGAATAAGTTCATTTTATGGATTTATGATTAAAAACTTTAATGAGAGTAATTTTAGTATGGGATGCTTTATTGGGAAAGTAACTCAAGAAGTTAGTGGAACAAGTGAGTTAATTAGAGAAACTACTAGTATCCTTCATAATGATATAATTAATAAACTTGTTAAAAATTTAAAAGAAGCAAAAGTTGATAATGATATTAAGTCTAGTATGGATGAGTTTATTCTTGCAGAGTTTATATTTGATAGTTGGCAAGGTACCCTTTTAAGATTAAAAGCAAGTCGTAATAAACAAACATTATATAATTTTTATAGAGTTTTAAATGAGGTTCTACTAAAATAGAACTTTGTTTTTTAATTAAAAATATGACGATTGGTCATATGGTTAAAAGTAATATTTAAGGATAAACTAATTTATATATTTTAAAATAAACAAATGAAGGAGAAATTAATATGAGCTTAACAAAAAAATTAGAGATATTAGCGAGTCAATCTAAGGAAAAAATGCCAGAAGAAACACTTAAAACATTTATGGCTTTTACACAGGAGCTTAAAAATTCTGATATAGAGAAAAATGCATTAAAAATCGGTGATAAAGCACCAAAGTTTAGTCTTAAAAATGCTTATGGAAAAGTTATAAGTTCTGATGAACTATTAAAAGATGGTCCACTTGTAATTAATTTTTATAGAGGAAAATGGTGTCCTTATTGTAATTTAGAATTACAAGAGTATGCAGCTAGAGTTAATGAGATAAAAGCACTTGGAGCAAACTTTGTAGCTATTTCTCCAGAACTTCCAGATAATGAGGTTTCTAGTGATATAGCATTTGAAATTTTAAGTGATACAGAGAATAGACTTGCTAAGTTATTTAAAATTGCTTTTGAGTTAAACACAGAGGTAAAAGAGTTATATACTAAGTTTGGTTTTGATTTAACTGTTAAAAATGGTTACGATAAATTTGAGCTACCAGTTCCAGCTACGTATATAATAGATAAAGATTATAATATTAAACTTTCATTTGTGAATGTTGATTATACTAAGAGATTAGATATAAATGATGTTATAAAAGAATTAGAAAATTTAAAAAAATAATAATAGTTTAAGCTGTGGATAACTTTTGATAAGTTTATCCACAGTTTTCTTTTTTAGTAAAAGTGATAAAATAGATTTAAAGATTAATGAGTAGGTGAGAGAAATGAAAGAGAAAAAGAGAAGAAAGTTAGAACCAAAACTTCAAATGACTTTAAATATGATAAAAGGAATGATAGCAGCTATTTTTGTAGTTTTAAATGTTTATTATTTTCATTTAAATAGCTATGTATTTTTAGCTATTTTAATTCTTATAGTAGTAGGTATTAGTTTTATATTTAAGATTATGATAGAAAAGTTTATGTGGTATATTGAATAGATTTGTATAAATAGTAGCCTTTTTAGGCTACTATTTTAATATAAAGAGATAACTTCAAGTGCTTTACTTTTTATCATATCAATAGCAGATTGAGGTTTGAGTATTTTAAGTTGAGTTCCAAAGCTAAAAGAAAATTCTACACCTTCCCAAATATCATTAAACTCTATATTTATAAAATACTCATCATTAATAATAGTTAAATCTTTGATTTTATTAGGTTTTCTTTGCTTAATAATGTTTAAAATGTTTTTATCAATTTTAAACTGAAATAATATTTTAGGGATATTAGACATAAATTTTTTTGTTGATTCAGTCCAGTAATTTTCAAGATTGAAGTTTTCAGGTCTTGTAAATGAGTGATTATATTTATTGATATCTATAATTGAAGATATCTTATAAGTTTTTATAATATCTGAATTTATACCAACAAGATACCAAGTTCCTTTTTTACATACAAGACCTAGTGGATTTATATCATAAATCTTTTCAATACTTTGTTTTTGGTATTTTATATTTATGGCTTTAGAAGTCCAAATGGCATCTTGAAGGATTTTAAGCGCTTCTTTAAGAGTACTAGTATCAATATTTTGCCAAGTATTCATATCTATATAAATAAAATTTTGGATATTATTAATTTCAGTAATTTGTTCTAGAGATGAGTTACTAGCAAACTTTAGGAGCGAGGAATTTTTAAGCTTGGTATACCCAAGGTCTGTTAGTATTTTATCTCCAGCAGACAAGAATAAAGATGGTAGTTCATTTGTGGTTATACCAGTTAATGATGTTTTATAATCACCAAGAAGTTTTATTCCACCATTGATACCTCTATCTGAATAAACAGGAATTCCCATAGAACTTAAAGCTTCTATATCTCTATAAATTGTTCTGATTGAAACTTCGAGTTCTTTAGCTAGTGCTTTAGCAGTTGTAAGCTTATTTCCTTGTAATAAAGTTATTATTGAGAGTAATCTATCAGCTTTCATAATATCTCCTTTTAAATATGACATAAGATGTCAGGTATTTTGGGTTATACTAATATTGTAGCAAGTTTTACTTGTGATATAAATTATTTTAAGGTGAAAGTGAGATGTTTTAGATTATGGATAGAAAGATAATTTTAAATTTAGCAATTAGTTTAGATGGATATATAGCAGGTAAAGATGGTGGTTTTGATTGGATTGTTGGAGATGGTGAGGGAAAGGCAGACACTGAAAAGAAGTTTGAGTTTCCTAAGTTTTTAGAAGATGTTGATTCAGTTATTATGGGTAGAAATTGCTATGAGCAAGATATGCATAATGATTTTAAAGATAAGATAGTTTATATTATTACATCAAAAGATATGAAAGATTATGATAATGTGAAATTTATAAAAGGTGATGTAGCTAAATTTTTCTTAGAAGAGAAAGAAAAAGAAGGTAAAGGAATGTTTTTATTTGGTGGTGGAATTCTTATAGATACTTTTATGAAAGCAGATATAATTGATGAATTTATAGTAGGAATTATACCAACTATACTTGGAAATGGTAGAAAGTTATTTTTTGAGAATAATCCAGAAACTAAACTTGTATTAGAAGAGTGTACTGTAGATAATGGTATTACAATAATGAGATATACAAGAAAATAATTCCTAAATAATAATGTGGAAAAAGTCATATCATAAGATGGTATGGCTTTTGTTTTATTTTAAATTAATTAGAGGATGTGAAATGTATGGAAAAAAAATTATTTGAGGAAGTTGAAAGACATTTATTAAATGATGATAAACCATCAGAGTATTTAAGAAGTAATTTACATAAGTTTAAGAATAGTAGTTTAAGTTTTATTAATGAGTTTGAAAAAATAGAACAAAGTCCAGTTCATCATCCTGAAGGAAATGTTTTGAATCATATGCTTTTAGTAGTTGATGGGGCTACACTTGTTAAAGAATATGCAAAGGATAAAAGAGTTTTAATGTGGTCAGCAATGTTTCATGATATAGGGAAAATTAAAACTACAAAAATTAAAAGGGGAAGAATAACAGCTTATGAACATGATACTATAGGAGCAAAAGATGTAGAAAAAATATTGAATAAATACGATTTTTTAGAAGAAGATTTTAAAAATAAAGTTAAAAATATGGTTAGGTATCATATGCATAGCCTTTATATAGCCAAGGGATTACCTTTTGGAGATATAAAAGGACTGCTTGCAAATGTAGAAATGCATCATGATATGATATTACTTTTCTTTGCTGATAAAATTGGGCGTGGTGATTTTTCAAAGGGAAATATAGAGAGAGTTGTGTCAGAAAATTTAGATATTATCTCTATATTAGAAGAAAAGTATAAGGTTGATTTAAGTGAAACAGTTAAAATTTTAGTGGGATTTTTAAACTTATAAATTGAGGTAACAAAACTTATTCTATATAAATATTATGTAGAGTAGGATGGTGATTATATTTGAATAATAGAGTATATGATAAAAGATTATTATGTGATGGAGATAATGAATATGGTGTTGAACATTTAAATAATTGTGTTACACATATAAGTTGCGAAAATCATAAAGATGAAGAACATTATAGACCTTATAAGCATAGTTGTTATAACTATGAGAATTATATTCCAGAGAAACATGAGCATCATGAATGTCAGAAATATTATAAGCAAGAGCAGTGTAAATGCAAGATAGAACATGAGCATTTTGATGAAGCTTATGGAAGTTTTTGTAGTAATGAATCATATTACGTTAGAAAAGGTAGAAAGTTTAGCTTTAATCAGGCAGGGGTATGTGGTGAGGGTGTAAGACTTAAAAAATCAACAGAAATAGAAGTTTTTGAGGCTGGGATTTACTATATTTCTTATAGAGTTAATGTAGATATGGCACCGATAGCTGACTATCAAGGAACTGTAAATCATAGAATTAGTATATATGTAAATAATCTTCAACAACCTTGTAGTAAGGCGGGGCATAATTTAGAGATGACATATGCAAGAACTTGCCAGCTCATAAATGGAGATGCAATTGTTTATATCCCTAGTTGCAGTAAAATAACTTTGGTTAATGATAGTGAAGAAATTGGTGGGAGTTCAATACCAGTATGTGATAATGGTGGTAACTCAGTTGTACTAAATATATTTAAAATTAAATAAAAAATAAAAGCACTAGAAATTTTTTC
>NZ_CAMQRY010000147.1 GCF_947036855.1 uncultured Clostridium sp. | reverse complement strand
TCTATAACTATATCCTCTATAATCATTTCTTCAACTGGTGATTCACCTGAAACCTTAGCTACATTTATTTTATCAACTTCTTCCATACCATCTATCACTTTTCCAAATGCTGCATAATTATTATCAAGGTGTTTTGCTTCACTTGTCATTATAAAGAACTGACTTCCACCAGTATCATACCCATTACTTCTAGCCATTGATAAAACACCTTTTGTATGTTTTATATCATTTATTTCAAATCCATTTTTTGCAAACTCTCCAACAATTGAATATCCTGCATCACCAGTTCCGTTTCCTTTTGGACATCCTGCTTGTGCCATAAAATCTTTTATAAGTCTGTGTATCTTTAATCCATCATAAAAATCACTCTCTGCAAGTTCTATAAAGTTATTAACTGTATTTGGTGCTTTATGGGGATATA
Source organism: uncultured Clostridium sp. (assembly GCF_947036855.1). Taxonomy (GTDB): domain Bacteria; phylum Bacillota; class Clostridia; order Clostridiales; family Clostridiaceae; genus Sarcina. Next base: position 5,102 of record NZ_CAMQRY010000147.1, on the reverse strand, counting down.
ACTCTGCTCTTATTTCTCCATATCCCTTAATCTTTATTACTGCCTCTGGTAACTTCTCTGGCTTTTCAATTACCTCTGTAACTTTATTAGTTTGTGCTGATTTATCTGCTTTCATACAACCTGCAAAAGCTATTACCGGTACTATAATTAACCCCATAATAAGAATTTTATTCATATATATCTCCCCCTCAAATTTATTAACTTTATTATATACTATCCATAAGCAAAATATATAAAATTTACTTTAAATATGTAAAGATAAAATAATAATTTTATCTTTACATAAATTTACCTTATAATTTATATATAATATCAATTAAACTTGGAGGGGATTTTATTGTCTAATATTTTAAAACCTAATGATACCGTAGCTTTTTTTGCTGCATCAAATGGATTATCTCCTTTTACAGAAGATAATATAAAAAAACTTAAAAAGATTCTTGAAGGATTTGGACTAAATGTTATCTATGGAAACACTTTATTTTCAGATGATAAAGCTAATGCCTTTAATGAAACTGCAAAAGAAAAAGCTGATAATTTAAATAATCTTTTTACTAACAAAAATATTAGAGCTATTTTTGATTTATCCGGTGGTGATTTATCAAATTCAATTTTAGATTACTTAAATTTTGAAGCAATACAAAGACACCCTAAACCGTTCTTTGCTTATAGTGATTTATCAACTGTTCTTAATGCAATTTTTGCAAAGTCTAAATTTCCAACTTTCTATTATCAACTTAAAAACTTAGTTATAGGTGATTTCAAAAAAGAACAAATTAAATTATTCAAAGATACCCTTATGGGTAGTTCTAATGATTTATTTAAATTTGATTATGACTTTATAACGGGAAAATCTCTTAGAGGTATTGTTGTTGGTGGAAATATAAGATGTACCTTAAAACTTGCTGGAACAAAATATATGCCAAGCTTTGCTGGTAAAGTTTTATTCTTAGAAGCTTATAGTGGAAACTCTGCAAAAATATATACTTATTTACATCAATATAAGCAAATTGGTGCATTTGATGATTTAAAAGGAATTATTCTTGGTAGTTTTACAGAAATGGAACTTAATAATATAAAACCCAGTGTTTCTGATATGTTACTTGAAATTCTTGGTGAGGATAATATTATTCCAATAGCTAAAACACAAATGCTAGGGCATGGAAGTGATGCTAAATGTATTGCTATTGGTGCATCTTGTACCCTAACTTAAAAAAAGCTATAAATTAAGTTAATCACTTAATTTATAGCTTTTAATTTTTAAAATCTATTTAAATATTTTATATAATCCTTCTAATGTGTAATACACATCTCTTGTGCAAAACTTTTCTATTTCTTCCATAATGAACTTTCCATAAGCTATTAATGAATCATAATCCTCTTCATCTAAAACATCAAATTCATATACTGCTCTTAATCTATCTGTTATAGCCTGTGCTAAGTAATCGCAGTATATCCCAGTTGCATCACCTTCGTATCCATGCATAACTCCTGCTGTTCTTCCAAGCTCTTTTACACTAAATCCAAGAATTGTATATTTCCCTGTTATGTTTGATTCTTCTTCTAATAATTCATTTTGAGTTGTCTTAAAGTTTATAGCACCTTTAAGTCTTCTTCTAATATCACTTTTATCACTATTTGTTATGTTCTCTTTTATCCATTTACTTGCTTCAATCATCTTATTTTCTCCTTAGTTTATGAATTTAAATATGTACTTTATATTTAAATATTATATACTATCAGAGTATTTTTGAGTATTATTTTTTCAATTTATCTATAATATTAAAGCATTCCACCATCAACAGTTATAATTTGTCCTGTTATATAACTTGAATCATTTGAACATAAGAAACTTACAGTCTTTGCAACTTCATCTACTGTCCCAAATCTATTCATTGGTATTTCCTCTTCTAAATCTTGTCTATCATCAGCATTCATCCAAGAATTCATTTCTGTTTCAATAACCCCTGGTGCAACACAATTTACTCTAACACCAGACATAGCCATTTCTTTTGCAAGTGATTTTGTAAATATATTTATAGCACCTTTAGTTGTTGAATATAACACCTCACAAGATGCACCAACATTTCCCCATATTGAAGATATATTAACTATACTTCCCTTAGTTTTTATAAGCTCCTCTATTGCATATCTTGAAGTATTTATAACACCTTTTAAGTTAGTATCAAAAATTTCATCTATCATTTCATCATCTGAATCCATAAATAACCCCACTTTTGATATCCCTGCATTATTTATAAGGAAATCAATCTTCCCAAACTCTCTTTTAGCAGTTTCAATTATTTCCTTGCATCCACTAGAAGTTCCAACTGATGCCTTTACTAAAATTCCATAACCACCAATTTCTTTTATCATATCTAAAGTTTTTATAGCCTCTTCATCATTTGAATTATAATTTAAAACAAGACTTGCCCCTTTACTTGCAAGTTCTAATGCTATACCTCTTCCTATTCCTCTTGTCCCACCTGTTATAATTGCAACTTTTCCTTTAAAACTCATTTTCCTATCTCCTAATCTTCTAATTATTTTAAAACATCTTTTATTATTCTTATAGCATTCCCACTAAAAATCTTTTCTATTTCCGTTATATTAAAGCCTTCTTTACTTAAAGCATCTGCAAGTTTCATCATTTGACTAGCATCCTTTATCTCCACATCATTCTCTATGCCATCAAAATCACTCCCTAGAGCTATTACATCAATTCCGGCTATATTCCTTATATGTTTTATATGTCTTGTCATATCATCTATTCTAGCCATTTCTGAGTCTAAAACATCATTTCTATTAATTAAAAATGCACTGCAAAAATTAATCCCTGTAATTCCACCATTATTTGAAAGCTTTCTTAGCATATCATCAGTTAAATTTCTTGGGTGTGGACTTTGAACTCTTGCATTAGAATGTGATGCTATTATAGGCTGTTTTGAATATTTTATACAATCATAAAACCCTGCATCTGATAAATGTGATACATCTATAAGCATACCTAGCTTATTCATTTCATCTACAATTTCTATTCCCTTATCCTTAAGCCCTTTATCCTTAAACTTAAATCCTGCATTAGGGAAACCTAAATCATTTTCAAAATTCCAAGTAAGAGTCATAAGTGATATTCCTTCTTTTTTAAACTCACGAAGTTTTTCTATATCACCTTTAATTGCATCTCCCTCTTCAATAGTTAAAAATGCACCTATTTTATTTTCCCTTTTAGCAATTTCTAAATCACTGTAATTTCTACAAAGAGATATTTCATTTTTATTTATCTCAATCTCTTTCTTAAATTTAGAAAGCATAGCTTTGCAATAATCATAAGAATCAAACCCTCTATCTTTTTCTATAAACATAGCAAAAAACTGTGCTAAAGCTTGTCCATTTTTTAACTTTTCTATATCAATGCAAATATCATTTTTTGAAAGTTTCTTATCAAACTCATATATGTGCATAGCAGTATCTGAATGTAAATCTATAAATTCCATTTATATAAATCTCCTCTTGCGTTATTCTATATTTCTATTATATAACCACTCTATGTATTTTTGCGAATGAAATAGGTATGCAATATCAAATTACATACCTAAATAAACTATTTAATTATATCTGCAAATTCTACATCTATAACCTTTTTAAAATCCATTGGACAAATATCCATTTGAAGCCCTATCTTTCCACCTGAAACAATCATAACATCTAAAGCCTGTGCACTAGAATGAATCCTTGTTTTAAAAGCTTTTTTCATTCCAACTGGTGAACATCCACCTCTTATATATCCTGTTATCTTAGTTATATCCTTAACATGAATCATCTCAATATTTTTTTCACTAACTGATTTTGCAGCTTTTTTCATATCAAGTTCTTCTGCTACTGGTATAACAAAAACATAATTAGCCCTGCTATGTCCTACTGTAACCAAAGTTTTAAAAACCTCTTCTGGATTTTTCCCAACTTTATGTGCTACTGCAAGTCCATCAATATGACCATCACTTGAATCATACTCTCTCATTTCATATGATACCTTTGCACTATCTAAAATTCTCATAGCATTCGTCTTGCTTATTTTCATTTGTATCAACTCCCAATCCTCTTGAAACTCTTCCTAGCTGTTGTAGATTTTCCTTACTTAAATGCCTTAAATCTATTCCAGCACTAACTTCACTATAATACATTATCACAATATCTGCTATATTTAGTTTGTTTTTATATGGAGTTTGTTTCACTTGTATAGATTGAATTGCAGATGCTCTAAACCTTTTGTTTTGTTTATAAAAACCACCTGATGTTCCACTTATAATTTTATCATTATATACAAGAGCCATATTTTTTATAACTACTACCCTACTTATGATATTAACTATAGAAAATAGATTCCAAAGAAAAACATAAAAACTATCAAACATCATAAATAATATAATACTAAAAATAAAATTGTACATGATAGGCTTTCCTAAAAAGTATAGTTTTCCTTTAGTAAATTTTTCTTCTTCTCCATCTATAACAAACTCCCCTAAAAATTCACCTAATATATTATTAACCTCTGAATTTTTAACAAACGGTAAAAGCATAATACTACCAATCCCACCACCTCTATAACCTTTAACCTCAAGCTTTATTTCTGAATATGAAAAAAGTTGTCTTATAGGATTTGAATTTACCATAACTGCTTTTATATCATCAATATAAAAATCATACTCTTTCACAGTAAAAAATCCATATTTTATATTAACTTTTTTATCTGTAACAGAAAGTGTAAAGTTTTTAAACTTCAAAATCCAAAACAGACCTATTCCCCCCATAATTATTATAAACACTAAAATAGCTAGTCCTATAACTGTAAAAATATTAATACCACCTATAGTGTTTATTGCATAATCCATAGTGCTATCTAAAATTTTATCAAGTCCAATCTCCATTGCAAAAAATGCTCCTTGAAAAAGTATAAATACACCAAAGAATATTCCACCTGAAGTTAATCCACATAAAAACAAATCTTTATTTTTTGGAATGTTAGTATATATAATATTATCTTTTATTAAATTTTTATTTATCTTTTCAACAGTTTCAATGTTTTCAATACTTTCACTACA
>NZ_CAMQRY010000146.1 GCF_947036855.1 uncultured Clostridium sp. | reverse complement strand
CCAGATCCACCAGTAGATCCGGAGAAACCAGATCCACCAGTAGATCCGGAGAAACCAGATCCACCAGTAGATCCAGAGAAACCGGATCCACCAGTAGATCCAGAGAAACTAAGTGGTAATAGTGGAAATGGAGCTAATGAATCTAATAATCAATTAGGTTCTAAGCCAAAACCATCAATAGGGGGAGTATTCCCAGAAACTTCTGATAATGGAATTTTCTCATATGGACTTATATCTCTTATTTCGATTTTAGGATTATATTTTATAAATAAAAAGCGATATTAATTAAAAATAATAAGGCCATCTTAAAGCAAAATGCTTTAAGATGGCCTTAGTTTTATAGTTGGTTATAATATTGAGTATTTAGGCAATACTATATAGTTAATTATAACTTTTAAAGGTTATCAGTTTTTGTAAGTTTAGCATGAACTAGTGTCCGAATATCAGATGATTCATAGCTACATGTTACAAGGGTTATTATTTTATCGTATGGAGTAACTTCTAAATTGTTTTGATATAAGGAATTGCTTTGGATTTCAGAAATATAAGTATCTATTTCAAATGTATCCATTGATGCATTTATAAGATAATGTGGGTCTGCATTTTTTGATCCATCCGCAAGATATACAGAAAAAACTTCATAAGTATATACAGAGTCTTTATCAGTTATTTTAATTTTATTATTTTGTTTAAAGAATTCTTCGTCTTTATAATTTTCTATATGGTTAAACATTGTTTTGTTTTTCATATTATGTCCGTAAATAAGAGTGTTAAAATCTTCAGTGAATACATTTCTATAATCTAAGAAGATGCTACCAGAGGATGAATTTTCTTTATTAAAATTTTGTTTTAGATAATCAAAGTTATTATTTCCTTTAACAACTGGATAATTAACAGTAGTATTTTCTACATTTATCCAAAATGAATAATCAGCATTTAACTCTTTCATTTTAGGAAAGATATTTTCTTTTGTATTATTTTTACTTTCGTTTATAAATACTTCCTCTATTTGAGTATAAGTAGTGGAAGCTTTTTTATAATCTACTATTTTAAATAAAATTTTATAAAGACTAAATATAAGGAGTAAACATAAAAATATATTTAAGATTTTTTTCACTATATTGTTCAAATAAAACACACAACCTTTTGTTAAAATTTGGCATAAATACATTATATAATATATAAAGTTAAAAAAGAGTGGTTAAATTATAAATATTACGTTAATAAATAAGTAAAAAAAGACAAAATATGATAAAATTGGGAATGTATATAAGTGAGATTGTTTTAAAATAATGACTATATAAAAGGAGGGGAGATTAGGTTTGCAGGGGGATATTAATTTAATTAATGATTATTTGAAGATTAAAGAAGTTAAGGAAAAAAGTTTTTATAGAGAGCTTTTGAGAGGCTCAAATGAGTTTGATTTAAAAGACTTTTATAATTCAAGGAAAAGTATTGAAAGTGCAATAAATTTACTTGAAATAAATAGTGAAAATTTTAGTTTTATTTTAAGATTAACAGTTTTTAATGACCTTTTAGATAAATTATTATATTCAGAGGGATTAGAAATTGAGAAGCTTGAAAAGTCAGAAGATAAATTAACTAAGTTTTTCATTCAATTTTATAATATATATAAATTAAAAGAGAAATCTGAATTAAGTGATGTTTTAAAAGAACTTGAAAATTTGGAGGATGTTAGTGTAGCTTTATATCTTTTTTCTATGGTTACAGATAGTAAAGAAGCTAGAATAGATTTTTTAAGAGAAGCTTTAAAAATATATAAGAATAATTTTGCAGTAGCAAAAGAATTATATATTAGTGGAGAAAATATAGATATTGAAGTTTTAAAAGATTTATATTTAATGGATATGGAGCTTTTTTATAGTAATAATGTTTATAGCATAAAAGGAAAAGAAGATTATGATTTTGAATTTTTACCACTTGGTGGTGGAGATACAATAGGAGCAAGTTGTTATTTTGTGAGAAGTGGAGAAAGTAAATTTCTTATAGATGCAGGTATTAAGTTTTCGAAAAATGAAAAGGTTTTGCCAAACTTTAATGGTTTTGAAAATAGGCTTAAAGAGTGTGAGTATTGCTTAATAACACATGCACATTTAGACCATTGTGGAGCTATTGTTGAACTTCATAAGATTAATAATAAGATTAAGTTTGTTATGACTAAAGATACTAGAAAACTTATTTGGCTGAATTTAAATTCAGGAGGTGTCAGTCTTGATACTTTAAATACTTTAGAAAATATTTTAAAGGTTTCAATAATACTTGATTTTAATGAAAAGGTTAAACTTAAGTTTAATAAAGATAGCTTGGATTTAGAACTTTATAGAGCTGGGCATATACTTGGTGCTGCTTCTATATTTTTAAAATCTGATAAGGTCAAAGTTTTTATTACAGGTGATTTTTTAGTTGAAGAACAAAATACAGTTTCAGGAGCAGAGGTTCCAAATGAAGAAATAGATATTTTAATTACTGAAAACACATATGGAGATAAAGAAATTCAAAATATATCTTCAAGTAAATTAGAATATTCTTTACTTAAAAAGTATGTTGCTGATGGAATTAGTAGTGATAAAAATATATTAATACCAGCATTTGCAATTGGAAGAACTCAAGAGGTTATAAAGATACTTGAAGATTTAGCAGTAGAAAACAATTTTAGAATTTATATTGATGGAGATTCTGTAAGATTAACTAAAGCTTATATAAAAATGGGAGTTAAGCTTAATTGTAAAAAGGTGAATTTTATAAAAAGTAGTCAATATAAGTCTAAAAGGACATTTATAAGAGAAGAGTTTATGACTAATAGAAGTATTGTTATAGCGAGTTCTGGAATGCTTAAAGAAGGCAGTGTTTCTGTTGAATATGCAAAAGAAATGATTTCTGATGAAAATTCTATTTGTATTTTAACAGGTTATCAAGTAAGTGGAACACTTGGGGCAAATCTTAGTGATCAGTCTATGATTAATGGTGAAAGATATACAGAGATTGATAGAGAAAAATATAAAATTAATTGTGATTTGAAAATAATTAATTTATCAGCACACGCAGGAGTAAATTCAATACTTGCAGTGGTGAAAAAAATTAAAGCAAAAAATATTATTTTGGTTCATGGTGAAATTGGAGCAGAGAAGAGTTACATTAATAAAATTTTGGATGCGTATAAATATATAAGGGTATACCAAAGTATAGATAATGAAGTTATAAATTTATAGGGGGAATTATTGTATGGAAAAAAGAATTATTAGGGAAGCTATAAAATTACCAGGTGGGATTTTTAGGTCAAGAAAATTAAATGAGATAAGTAGAGCTGATATTGAAAAAGTTTTGATTGCTAATAAACTTATAAGTATTGAGGAAAGGATATTTAAAAATTTAATTGTTAGAAATGCTATTTATGTAAATATGGAAAAATCTAAAACACGAGAGGAGCTTATTAAAAACTGTTTAAAAAATTTGGAGAATGAAAAAATTATAACGAGTGAAATAGTAAATGATACTGTAGTACGAAGAATATTTGAAGGAAATGGAAGTATAGAATTATTTAAAAAATTTAGAAGTGGAAAACTTCTAGTAGATGATAAAAAAAGAGCTGAAAATGATATTATATCAACAGTTATTGAGGTAGTAAGTTTTTATAATGCTATTGAAAATGGAAATGTAGAGGAAGGAAAAAATATAAAGGATACTATTGAAATTCTTGAAAATAATTTTGAGTATGGAGAAATAGAATTAGATAGATTAAAACATTATCAAAAAGTGAGAAATTTAAAGCATAATTCATTAAGAAGTATAGCTAAATATTTTAAAGATTCAAAACCGTATAAAGCTATTTTAGATATATATAAGAATACTGCTAAAGGTGAAGAAATTATAAATGATAAAAAAGAATGTAGTTTTGAGGATGATTTATTTGATATTTTAAATGGTGGAGATAAAATAAGTGATAATAAATCGAAAGATGTAAAAAAAGTTAAAAAAGAATTAGATATAAGAGAAAAAAAAATAAGTAAAAAAGATGAGAAAAGAGAAAAAATAGAATTAAAGCCTAAGGGGGAGGTAGTGAAAAAAGAATATAAAGATAGAAAGACTGATAAGGTTATAAAAAAGGAAACAGGAAACGACTTAGATAAAAGTTTTAGGCTTGTTGCAAAAGAACTTGGGTATCATGTTATAAAAGGGAATAAGTGTGAAGAAGAAGATAGTAAAATTGATATTTTAAAGGAGCTTGCATCTATTAAGAAAGGGGCTGTATTATCAGAACTTTATAATGTTTATACAGATATAAATAAGCAATCAATTGATAATATAGAAGCTGCTATGGGTAATTTCTTTAATAAACTTAGAGTATTAGGATTTGAGGCTGATGAAGAGAATGAAATTGGTGAGGATATTATTGTTAATACAAAGGATGCTTTAGATAAATTTGTTTTCTCAAGCCCGGTTTCTGAAAAGGGAGAAGTTATAGGAAGTGTGAAGTATAGAGCATGGAATTATAAGGGGAAAAAAGTTACACCAATAATTATAGATGTTATAACAGATTAAGTGAAAAGAAAAAGTGAAAATATAAGGGGATGATTTAATATGGCATTTTCAATAGGAATAGACCTTGGAACTACTAATACGGTGGTATCAACAGGTAGAAGAAGTGTGAGTGGGGGAATAGAAGTTTTAACAGAGAAATTACCTCAAATGGATGAAAATAAAAAGTTAGTATTTGATACACTTCTACCATCATTTTTATATTCAGATATGGATGAGTTATGTGTTGGTAAATATGCAAAAGCAATGAAAAGTCAGAGTAAAAATAATGTAATTTCTAATTCAAAGAATTTTATTGGGCAAAGAAATTATAAGTGGGATATTGATGGAAAGATTTATACACCAGAACTTGTAGCATCATATTTTTTAAGTGCTATAAGGGGATTCCTTATAGATAAATATGGTGATGAGGATGATATAAAGAGTGCCGTTATTACAGTTCCAGCATCTTTTGATATAGACCAGAGAAATTTTACAAAAACAGCAGCAAGACTTGCTGGTTTTGATGGAGATATAACTTTAATATCAGAGCCAACAGCGGCAGTTTTAGATTTTATAAATGAACAAAGCAAAATTGCTGATGAAGATAAATTTATAGATTTATCAGATTTTAAAACTATGCTTGTTTTTGACCTTGGAGGTGGAACTTGTGATGTTGCAGTTTTAAAAGTTAAGATTGTAGGAAAAGAAGTATTTTTAGAAGAGGTTACAGTTTCACCACATACGCTTATTGGTGGAACAAATTTTGATGCTTATGCAGTTGAAGGAATTATAAGCGATTATGAAAAAGAAAATAAAGTTAAAGTTTCAGAGCTTATGAGTAAGGAGCGATATGCAGAGTTTAAAGGTAGACTTTTAATGTCGCTTGAAGATTATAAGATATATTTTTCAGATAAATATAATATGAAAACACCATCTTTAGAGAATAGGGATAGTGTTTTAGAAAAGATAAGTGTTCAAGTTATAGAACCAGGAGTTTTAGGGGGGAGTCCC
>NZ_CAMQRY010000145.1 GCF_947036855.1 uncultured Clostridium sp. | reverse complement strand
CAGTATCCAAATTTAATTGAGCATTTGCAAGTGCTAAGCTATCAACTTCTTTAAGGCACTCAAATTCTATTTTGAATTTAGCAGGTGTTAAGTATAACTTAGACATTTCTTTAGAAGTTAATATATCCTTACTTTCTTCATAGACTTTTATCCTATTATCTAGCATTTGATTATAAATAAATCTGCTACATCCACAAGATTTAGCTATGAATATTTTTTGCTCTACATTTGGATATAACCTATATTTATAAGCCTTTAGCATACTTTCACCTCATTTTTTTCATTAATACTGACTAGATATTAACAAAAACAAAAAGTATAGTCAATATAAATATTTATCGTGTCGCTATGCTTTCGTCGATTCATCTCACCACCTACCTACGGTTGAGATGGGAGAATTCTCTCAAATTAAGTTAAAAGTATACATATTTTAAACATTTTTTTCAAGTATACTTTATTTTTAAAATAAAAGAGCTTAGAATTTCTTCTAAGCTCTTAGAACTAAGCAGTTTCTATTGAATTTTTGCTTTTAACTTCAATTTCTAAAACTGGTCTAGATTCACCAGCAGGTAAAATCTCTAATTCTGGAGCTTTCTTCTCTCTTATTGTTTCTTCTGTTATTTTAACCTTAACAATATCAGTTCTTGATGGAATATCAAACATAATATCTGTCATTACATTTTCAATAATAGCTCTAAGTCCTCTAGCTCCTGTATTTCTCTTTATTGCCTCAGTCGCAACAGCTTTTAAAGCTTCATCAGTAAATTCAAGTGAAACATTATCTATTTCAAATAATCTCTTATACTGCTTTACTAAAGCATTTTTTGGTTCTTGTAAAATACTAACTAAAGCATCATTATCTAAAGCTTCTAAAGTTACAATTATAGGTAATCTACCAACAAACTCTGGAATAAGACCAAATTTTAATAAATCACTTGGCATTAAGTTCTTTAATAATTTCCCTATATTTTTATCTTCTTTAGATTGTATTTCTGCTCCAAATCCCATTGAACTTTTTCTTGTTCTTTTTTCAATAGCTTTATCTATACCATCAAAAGCCCCACCACATATAAATAATATATTTGATGTATCAAGTTGTATTAATTCCTGATGTGGATGCTTTCTTCCCCCCTGAGGTGGTACTGATGCAACTGTTCCTTCAAGTATTTTAAGTAATGCTTGTTGAACACCCTCACCTGAAACATCTCTTGTGATTGAAGGATTTTCTGATTTTCTAGCTACCTTATCAATCTCATCTATATAAATAATACCTCTTTGAGCTTTATCTACATCATAATCAGCATTTTGGATTAATTTTAAAAGAATATTTTCAACATCTTCTCCAACATATCCAGCTTCTGTTAATGTTGTAGCATCAGCAATTGCAAATGGTACATTTAAAAATCTAGCTAAAGTTTGAGCTAAAAGTGTTTTTCCTGAACCAGTTGGTCCTAAAAGAAGTATATTACTTTTTTGAAGTTCTACATCATTTGCAGATACATTTGCATTTATTCTCTTATAATGATTATAAACAGCTACTGCAAGTGATCTCTTTGCACTCTCTTGACCTACTACATATTCATCTAAATGACTTTTTATATCAGCTGGCTTTGGTAAGTCTTTGTTATCAACTTCAACTTTCCCTTCACTTTCATCTTCTATTATTTCAGAACAAAGGTCTACACATTCATCACAAATGTAAGCTCCCGGTCCTGCTATTAATCTTTTTACTTGTTCTTGATTCTTTCCACAGAACGAACATTTTAATTGTTTCTTATCATCATATTTTGCCATATATATACACCCCTATTCCTTTTCAAGCTTATTATTTAGATACTTGACTTCTTGTTATCACTTGGTCAACTAACCCATACTCGGCTGCATCCTTAGCTTCCATAAAATAATCTCTTTCAACATCATTTTTGATTTGTTCTATAGATTTACCTGTATTTTCAGCTAAAATATTATTTAAGTTTTCTTTTATCTTTAATATTCTTTTAGCATGTATATCTATATCAGTAGCCTGCCCTTGGAATCCTCCAAGTGGTTGGTGAATCATTATTTCACTATTTGGTAGTGCAAATCTTTTTCCTTTTGCACCTGAAGACAATAAGAATGCTCCCATTGATGCTGCCATACCTATACATATAGTTGAAACATCAGATTTAATATATTGCATTGTATCATAAATTGCCATACCTGATGTTATTGAACCACCTGGTGAATTTATGTAAAGATATATATCTTTATCTGGGTCTTCACTTTCTAAAAATAACAATTGTGAAACTATAAGGTTTGCAGTTACATCATTAACCTCTCCACTAAGCATTATTATTCTATCTTTTAATAGTCTTGAAAAAATATCGTAACTTCTTTCTCCTCTACTTGTTTGCTCTACAACCATTGGTACTAAACTCATAAACTTATCCTCCTATTTATTACTCTAAAATTTCATATAAATTTTAGTATTTCCATCTATTTATATTCTAATTATATAGAATTATATAGAATTTGTTAATTAAAAGTTTAAAATAATTGCCAGAAATAAATTTCTGGCAATTATTTTATATATTTAATTTTTTATATATTTTAGATTATACAGTTTTAGCACTATCAACTAAAACAGCTACAGTTTTAACTCTTAAAACATCAGCTTCTAAAGCTTGCTTTTGAGTAGTCATTAACATTTCTGCTATTTTCTCTGCTTCTGCAGCGTACATTGCAGCAACTTCTAAAGCCTTAGCTTTTAATTCTTCTTCTGTTACTTCAAGTTTTTCTACTTTAGTTATTTCTGATAATACTAAATCAGTCTTAACTTTTCTTTCAGCATTTTCTTTCATGTACTCTCTCATTTTTTCTTCTGTGCTTCCTGTTAACTCATAATATTGAACTAAGTTTAATCCCTGTTGTGATAATCTTTGCTCAAGATTTTGAATCATTGTATCAGTTTCTTTTTCTAACATTACAGCTGGAATTTCTATTGTAGCATTATCAACAGCTTTGTTTATAACAAGCTCTTTTAATTCATTATCAATTCTAGCTTCACTCATTTCTTCAGCTTTCTTTGTTAAATCAGCTTTTAAATCAACTAATGTTTCAAACTCTGAAACTTCTGATGCAAATTCATCATCTAAAGCTGGAACATCTTTAACTTCTATTTTGTTTATAGTAACTTCGAATTTAGCTTCTTTACCATTTAATTCTTCTTTACCATACTCAACTGGGAAAGTTACAACAACATCTTTGCTATCTCCAACTTTTAATCCCTCTAATTGCTCTTCAAAGTTTCCGATGAAACTTCCTGAACCAATTTCTAATGAGTAATCTTTACCTTCTCCACCTTCAAAAGCTTCATTTTCAACAAATCCTTTGAAATCAATAACAGCTATGTTTCCTTTTTCTACAACACCCTCTGTTTTTTCTTCAGTTCTTGAGTTTTTCTCTTGTAAATTTGAAAGTTCTCTTTCAACAACTACAGAAATATCTTCTTTTTTAGGAGCAGTAACTTCTAAAGCTTTATAATCTCCAAGTTTAACTTCTGGCATTACAGTAACTTTAGCTTTATATACTAAATCTTTACCTTCTCCAACTTCTACAACTTCTATTGCAGGGTAATCAACTGGGTGAAGCTCTTTAGCATCTACAGCCTCTGCATATGTTGACTCAACACATATTTCAATAGCATCATTGTATAAAACTTCTACTCCGTAGAATTTTTTAACCATGTTTAATGTAACTTTACCTTTTCTGAATCCTGGTATGTTAAAGCTTTTAGCATTTTTTCTAAATGCTTTTTCTAAAGCACCTTCGAATTTTTTAGCTTCTACCTTGATTTCTAATTCAACAATGTTTGTTTCTATGTTTTCCATTTTAATTTCCATTTATATATTCCTCCTAATTAGATAGTTATTATTTACCAAATTTTTTTTCAAAATAACTAGTAACTTAGATATTATAACATATTATGTCTTTTTTTTTCAAACATTTATTTTCCATTCATAAATTTCACTATTAATATTTATTTCTTTGCATATTAATATATCTTTTATTTTTTCTTATAAAGCCTAAAAATATCTTTGCTATTTTAAATTACAAAATTATTTTTCACAAATCTCACTTCATTTTTTTATTATTTTTCAAATGCTTACCATTATACATAATAAATAAAAAACTAATTCTAATTCTCCTTCTGAGCATTAAATAATCATTTGCTTATATTATAATACTATGTTATTATTAGCCTTGTTTGAAAATTAATACGCAATAAATAAATTTTATATAAGAAAGAGGAAATTGAATGAACAACTTAAAATTTACAGACTTAGGATTAAAGGAAACTTTACTAAAGTCAATCGGGGATATGGGATTTGAAACTCCATCTCAGATACAAGCAGAGGCTATTCCGGTAGCATTAAAAGGATTTGACATAATAGGGCAAGCACAAACTGGTACTGGTAAAACAGCAGCATTTGGATGTCCATTAATAAACAACCTTGAAATTACAAGTAGAAAGAAATACCCAAAAGCATTAATACTTGCTCCAACAAGAGAGCTTGCTATACAAGTTGCTGACGAATTAGAAAGATTAGGTAAACATGATAGATTAGTAGTACTTCCTATATATGGTGGTCAACCAATAGACAGACAACTTAGATCATTAAAGCAAGGAGTTGACGTTGTTGTTGGTACTCCTGGTAGAGTACTTGATCACATAAGAAGAAGAACATTAGTACTTTCAGATATAGATTTCTTAGTTTTAGATGAAGCTGATGAAATGTTAAACATGGGATTCATAGATGATTTAGAAGAAATTGTTAAATCACTTAAATCTGATAGACAAACTATGTTATTCTCAGCTACAATGCCACCACAAATCAAAAACTTAGCTAAGAAATACATGAAAGAAGATATTCACCATATCGCTATAAAGAAAACTTCTTTAACTGTTTCTAAAATAAAGCAAAACTATTTCCAAATTAAACATAGAGATAGATTTGAAACTCTTTGCAGAGTTATAGATTTTGATATGCCAACAGCTGCTATCATATTCTGTAAAACTAAAAGAGGTGTTGATGAGGTTATCGATTCAATGCAATCAAGAGGATATAGCGTTGCTGGTATGCACGGAGATATGACTCAAAAACACAGATCTTTAACTCTTAAGAAGTTTAAAGATGGAAATCTTGATTTCTTAGTTGCTACAGATGTTGCTGCTAGAGGAATAGATGTTGAGAGAGTAAGTCACGTATTTAACTTTGATTTACCTCAAGATATTGAAAGTTATGTTCATAGAATTGGTAGAACAGGTAGAGCTAACAGAGAAGGTACTGCTTACTCATTAGTTACTCCTAAAGAATTTGGTTTCTTAAAGCAAATTATGAGACATACTAAGAGTGACATAACAATGTTACCTGTACCTAGTGCTAAAGAAATTTTTGAAGGTAAATTCAAAAATATAACAGAAGATATCAAAAAAGAAATCGAAGCTAATGATTTCGAGCAATTTGCTCCTATCGTTGCAGAACTTTCAGAGAACTTTGATCCTTCAGTT
>NZ_CAMQRY010000144.1 GCF_947036855.1 uncultured Clostridium sp. | reverse complement strand
ATATTCCCTATTCTAAATGTATCTCTATCAGATAATTTTCCTGGATATATTACAAAACCTCTTTTTTTTAGGAAACCATAAAACTCATTAAATTCAAATGCTACATTTTTAAGATAGCAGAATGTTGTTATTATTGGTGATTGTAAATCTTTATTTATATAAGCATCAAATCCTAGCTTCTCCATTTCATTTACTAAGAATTTTTGCATATCTCTATATCTCTTAGCTCTTGCTATTACTCCACCTTCTTCTTTTAATTCTTTTAAAGCTTCATTAAATGCATGAACTGTATGAGTTGCTGAAGTAAATCTCCATTTCCCACTATTTTTCTCCATAGTTTCCCATTGTCCATATAAATCTAGTGCATGTGATTTAGCATTCCCCTTAGTTCTTTCTATCATTACTCTTCTAGCTATTACAAAAGCAAAACCTGGAACTCCTTGTATGCACTTATTTGAAGATGATATTATATAATCTATATTAAGTTTTTCTACATCAATATCAATTCCTCCAAGTGAGCTCATAGCATCTACTATAAATATTTTCTTATGCTTTTTAACTATCTTTCCTATACTTTCTAAATCATTTAAAATTCCTGTTGTTGTTTCACAGTGAACCATTGCTACATGTGTTATATCTGAATCAAATTTAAGTAAATTTTCAAGTCTTTGTGCATCAAGTATCTCATTTTCTCTTGAAACTAAAGCTATATTATTTATTTTTAAAACATCTGCCATATCTTTAATTCTTTTTCCATATGCTCCATTTACAAGAACTAAAAGCTTATCTGTTTCTTTAAGCTCTGTGCCTATTACAGATTCAACTGAAAAACTTCCACTTCCTTGCATTAGTACACTTGTGTATTTTTCTTTAGAGCATTTAGCTATATTTAGAAGTTCATCTCTAATCCCTTCTACAACATTATTATACTCCGCATCCCATGTACAAGAATCTTTTAAAAGTGCTGCTCTTACTCTTTTACTTGTTGAAAGTGGTCCTGGTGTTAGTAATATATAATCATTATTTGGTATAGCATCAAACATTATAAAATCCCACCCTTATCATTTATTTTATTTATAACTCCTATAAGCCCTCGCATATCATCAATGACATAGTCTGCCCCTGCTTTTATAAATTTCTTTCTTGTTAACTTTATTTTTTCATCTAAATCTTTTTTATCCATATTTTTCACTTCATCATAAGTAAGTCCAAGCTCTGAACTTCCAAGAACAATTGCTACGCTATGACATCCTGCTGATTTTGCTTCTAATATATCAACAATGGTATCACCAACTTTAACAAGTAAATTCATCTTCTTTATATTAAAGAACTCTGCATTTTTAACTATCATATCTTTATGTGGTCTACCATTTTCAACTTCATCTGATGTTATAGTAAAATCTGGACTATAACCATTTCTCTTTGCTACTGGAAGTATTTCATCAAGCATCTTTCTTGTATACCCTGTTGTACTACCTATCTTTATCCCATTAATTCTAAGATTATTTATTTCCTCAATTACATATGGATTAATAACACCAAAATCTTTAAGTGTTTTAAATAATATATTTTCAAATTCTTCATAAACCTCATATAAATCAAGATTTGTATAATCCCTCTTATATTTTTCTTCAAATAAATCCTTAACTCTATCCATCTCAAAAATTGCTCTAGCATGATTGATTTTAAGCATTCCCATTGGCTCTCTAGCCTCTTCAATTGTTATATCAATTCCAACTGAGTTAAATGCTCCTATAAATGCTTCAACTGGTGAAAAACACCCATAATCAATAGTTGTACCTGCAAAGTCAAATATTATCCCCTTAATTCTCATAAAATTACCCTCCTTAAATTTTAAACACTATATTTTTCTTTTAATATATATTTTTTAAATAACTCATATAAAATCTTAACTACTATATTTGTTAGGACTATCATTATAGAAAGAGCTGCTGCCCTTGCTATATCTCCCTTGTCATCAAATTGAACTATTGAAATTGCTGCTACTTTTAAATCAGCAGTATATAAGAATATCAAAGCTGATACTGTAACCATTGAATTAACAAATAAATACATGAAATTTTCTAAAAATGCTGGCATACAAAGTGGTAATGCTACATTTTTTATAAAACTAACCTCACTTACTCCAAGTGATTCTGCTGCCATATTAATTTCTTTATCAATCTTTTTAATTGCAGTAGTTGCTGTAATAAAAGTAACTGAGTAAAAATGAACTATATTACAAAATACCATTAAAAATATACTTCCATACAAGACATTAAATGAATTTAAAAGATGTATATTATCTGTAATTCTAAAGCTTTCTGTATTGAAGAAAAGTACATATGATATTCCAAGAACAAGCCCTGGAAGTGCCATTGGTAATATACTTAAAAAGTGTGATATAGCTTTTATCTTATTTGCTTTCTTAGTATTTTCTGTAAGATATGCTACTATGAAAACAAAAACTGTTCCTATAAGTGCAGTTAAAATTGAAACTGCTATTGAGTTAAAAAATGGTTTCATTCCATCAAGTGTATCTGCCATTGAATAGTTGCTTAAAGTTAAACTTAAATCATAAGGCCAAAGCTTAACAAGTGAAGCAAGTAAAACTGATAACATTACTATAAGTATTCCACCTGCAATTAAACTCATAATTACCGTAAGTGTAATATCCCTATCAAAATCTTTTTCTATCACATATGGTAAAGATTTTGAACTAATATATGATGTTTGTTTCTTTTGAACTTTTTGAGTTACAAAGAATGATATAAGTGCTGGAATTATTAAAAGTATTCCAACTGTAGCTCCCATTGGCATGTTTTGCTGCCCAACTATCTGCTTATATACATCAATAGCTAAAACATTAAAATTTCCACCTACTATTTTAGCTGCTCCAAAATCTGTGAAACATAATGTAAATGCTATGAAAAATGAACTTATTAGCGCATATTTTATACTTGGAATTGTTACAAATAAGAATTCCTTTATCTTAGAAACTCCAAGAACCTTACTGACCTCGTAAAGTCTGAAATCTGTTGTGCTAAGCCCAATATCTAAAATTAAGAAAATCTGTGGAAATATATATATAATTTGTGCAAGTATTATCCCTGTTGCACCATATAAGCCTATATTAATCCCTAAAATTTCTGTAACAATCCCCTTATTTCCAAACAAATATACAAGCCCTATACCATGAAGCATTGTTGGTGCAAATATAGGAAGCATAGCCACTGCTCTAAATAACCATTTCATAGGAACACTCGCTCTCCTAAGTCCATACGCATATAAAAATGCTAAAACAGTTGCTATACTTGTAGATGTTAATGCTACAAATAATGTATTGAAAAATGAACTTCTCATTGTTTTTGATTTAAGATATTCTGAAAAATTAGCTAGTCCAATAAAATTCCCATCAATATCTGAAAAAGCCTGAACTCCAAGATATGCAAGTGGTACTATTAAAAATATAGAAAGTACCAAGCATAGTATTATAAGAATTATCTTTTTCATATTCATACTAGCCTTTCCTTTTATTTCTTCTGTCGTATTATCTAGTGATTTATTACTACTAAGCATTCTTAAGCTCTCCTATACCTTTCATTTTCTAAACTTCCATTAATATTCAAATCAAAACTAACTCTATCACCAACACTAAGTTCTAGCTTTTCCCACTGCCTAGTTCCAACATAGCTCAAAACCTTATCTTCAAAACTTGGATCTCCAGTTTTAATACTTACACTCATAAAACTCCCCTTAAACTCAATATCATTTATAACACCTCTATTTTCACCAAGAAAATTATTATACAAATAAATATCTTCTGGTCTTACAGTACAAGTCTTATCACTAAGTTTTACAAGATTACTTTCTCCTATAAATTGTGCTGTAAATAAATTTTCTGGTGCTTTATAGATTTGCTCTGGAGTTCCTACTTGCATAACCTCTCCCTTATTTAAAACTACAATTCTATCTGCTATAGACATAGCCTCTTCTTGGTCATGTGTAACCATAATTGTTGTAATTTTAAACTCTCTTTGAAGTCTTTTTATATCATTTCTAAGTTTTACTCTAACCTTCGCATCAAGTGCAGACATTGGTTCATCTAAAAGTAAAAACTTAGGCTTTACTACAATTGCCCTTGCTATAGCAACTCTTTGTTGCTGTCCACCTGATAACTCTCTAGGATATCTATTTACTTCTTCACTAAGCCCTACTGTTTCTAAAACTTCTGCTATTTTCTCTTTAATTTCACTTTTTTTAATACCCTTTTGCTGAAGTGCAAACTCTATATTTCTATAAACAGTCATATTAGGAAATAATGCATATGATTGAAATACAATTCCAAACTCTCTCTTACTTGGGTCTAAATGTGTTATATTTCTCTCATTTAAATATATTGCTCCCTCATCAAGGTCTGTAAGTCCTGCTATAAGTCTTAAAAGTGTTGTTTTTCCACAACCACTTGGTCCAAGTAGACATAAAAACTCACCATCTAATACATCAATATTTATACCCTTTAAAACTTCTTTCCCATTAAAACTTTTATTTAAATTTCTTACTCTAAGATAACTCATAAAGCTTCCCCCATTCTTAAATTATTTAGCCTCTGTTTTCTTTGCATAATTTTCTTCCCAAGTTTTTAAAACTCTTTCTCTATTATCTGATGCCCAGTTTAAATCATTCTCTATTAACTGCTCTAATGGATTTTCTGGATACCCTTTTGGTGCAGCTATTCCTGTATCAATAGAAGTTATCGCAGCATTTTTTGAGTAAAGCTTCATAGCTTCATCACTAAGTGCCCACTTCATAAATATCTTAGCTTCCTCTGATATTTTATCTTTCTTATTAAGTGCTAAGCTTTCTAAATCCCAACCTGACCCCTCTGTTGGAAAAATAACCTCAACAGGATCTCCACCTTCTTTTTGTTTTATCCCTCTATACCCAAATGAAATTCCAATAGGATACTCACCTGAAGCTGCAAGTTTTGATGGTTTTGAACCTGAATGTGTGTAAATCCCTATATTAGCATGTAAATCTTCTAAATATTTAAATCCTTCTTCCTCACCCATAAGTTGAAGAATAGCTGATACTGTGAAATATCCTGTTCCTGATGAAGCTGGATTAGACATTGTAATCAGTCCTTTATATTCTGGCTTTAATAAATCTTTATAACTCTTTGGAACTTCAAGACCAAGTTTATCAAGCTCCTTATTGTTAACAACAAAAGCTGTTTCTGTTACAGTAAGCCCTATCCAACTAGGATTTTCTATATCTCCCATAAACATTTTATTAATCTCACTAAAATTCTCTGGCTTATATGGCTCAAGTAAACCTTGCTTATCTAAACCAATCATATTAATAGCTGAAAGTCCCCATATAACATCAGCCTGTGGATTTTCTTTCTCTGATAAAACTTTCGCACTTATAATCCCATGTGAATCCATAATAAGATTTACATCAATCTCTGGAAACTTAGTTTCAAAAGCTTTTATATACTCCGTAACCTGTTCTTCCTCAAGTGCTGTATATATAGTAAGTTCTTTTTTATCCTTCTTTAAACCTTCTCCACTTGAAGTAGCAGTATTTGATATACACCCAACAAACAAATTTGAAGAAACTAACACAGTTAAAATAATACCCAAAATCTTTTTCATAACTACCCCCATAAATTTTTCTCTCTTTTCTCTCTTCTCT
>NZ_CAMQRY010000143.1 GCF_947036855.1 uncultured Clostridium sp. | reverse complement strand
TAAATACCAAACTACGTTAAAAGAATCTACGCCCCTTGTGGGTGTAGTAGTTCAAATAGATTTGTATAGTGTTATAATTGAAGAAAGAAAATTTTGGAAGAGGTGAGTTTATGTCTTTTAATAAGGAAATTTTTGATAAACAAAAATCATTTTTTAGAAGTGGTAGAACTTTAGATATAAATTTTAGAATAGAACAACTTAAGAAACTTAAAGAAGTTATTAAGTCTAAAGAAGAGCAGATTTTGAATGCTTTAAATGAAGACTTAAGAAAATCTAGGTTTGAGGGTTATATTACTGAAATATCTATGGTGTATGAAGAAATAAATCTAAGTATTAGAGGTCTTAGAGGGTGGAGTAGAAATAAGAGAGTTAAAAGTCCTATAACAGTGTTTCCAGCAAGAAGTTATATTCATTTTGAGCCTTTTGGAACAGCACTTATAATTGGGCCTTTTAATTATCCATTTCAACTTAATTTATCACCACTTGTTGGAGCAATAAGTGCAGGGAATACAGCTATGATAAAACCTTCTGAAGCAACTATGGCAACATCAAATATAATAAAAGATATTATAGATGAAGCCTTTGATATGAAGTATATAGCTTATATAGACCCGACTGATGGGATAAAAGTTATGCAGGAAATTTTAGATTTTGACTATGATTATATTTTCTTTACAGGAAGTATTAAAGTAGGGAAAATAGTTATGAGGGCTGCAGCTGAAAAATTAACACCTGTTACTTTGGAACTTGGTGGAAAAAGTCCTTGTATTGTTGATGAAGATGCAAAAATAGGGCTTGCAGCAAGGCGAATTGTTTGGGGAAAACTTTTAAATTGTGGGCAGACTTGTGTTGCACCTGATTATATTTATGTTCATAAAAGTATTAAAGATAAGTTTTTAGTAGCTTTAAAGGATGAAATTATAACTCAGTATGGAGATGATGTGCAAAAGTCACCAGACTATGTAAGAATGGTTAATGAAAGAGAATTTGATAGAGTTCTTTCTTACATTAATAATGAAAAAATATATTTTGGTGGTAAATCAGATAAGTCAGATTTATATATTGAACCAACTATACTTGATGGAGTAACTTTTGAAGATGATGTAATGGGCGGAGAGATTTTTGGACCTATAATGCCAATTATAGAGTTTGATAATCTTGATATGATTATTGATGAAATTAATTCAAAAGACAAGCCACTTGCACTTTATTATTTTTCACAAGATAGAAGAAAGCTTAAAAAAGTTTTAAAATTTACAACTTCAGGTGGAGTTACTTTAAATGACACAGTTATGCATGTATCATCACCATATCTACCTTTTGGTGGAATTGGAACAAGTGGAATGGGACAGTATCATGGTGAGGAAAGTTTCCTTGCGTTTTCAAATAGAAAGGCTGTTTTAGATAGGGCAACATGGCTTGATATGCCAATTAGGTATGCTCCATTTAAAAATAAGCTTTCATGGGTGAAAAAAATATTATAGTTGTGTTAAATTTAAGGAAAATTGGTAGACAATGTCAAAATATGTAGATACAATTAAATATATAAGATTATTAAGTTTAGATTAGTGAGGGGATAATATGTCAAAAGCATTAAAAATAGCATCAGACCTTGAAAGAAAAATACATAAAGGTGTTTATACAGAAGGTGATAAACTTCCAACAGAAATGCAACTTTGTGATATGTATGACGTTAGTAGAATGACTATAAGAAAAGCACTTGAAAAACTTATAGAACATGGATGGCTTTATAGAATACAAGGTAGTGGAAATTATGTAAAAAGAGATGTTAGTAGAAAAAGTTACTCAGGGGATACAAAAACTTTTGGACTTACACAATATTTGAATGATAAAAGTATTGAAAGTAAAATGATAAGGTTTGATGTACTACTAGCTGATAAAGATTTAGCAAATAAATTATATTGTAAACTTGGAGATATGATTTATTATGTTGAAAGAATTAGAATAGTAAATGGTGAGCCATATGTACTTGAAAAAAGTTTCTTTTTAGAAAAATATGTTAGAGGACTTAATGAAGAAATAATAAAAGCATCTATATATAGTTATGTTGAAAATGAGCTTGGGTATAAAATTCAGCAGTCAACAGATGATATAAGAGCAAGAATTGCAACAGAGGAAGAAGCAGAACTTTTAGAATGTCCTGTAGGATCAGCACTTTTAACTAATGAATCTACTGTTTATCTTGATAATGGTCAAATATTTGAGTATTCAAAAGATATGCATAGAGGCGATAAAGCTAACTTTATAGTTGTAAGAAATAAATATTAAAATATAGATAGTGATTACTTAAGTGGTAGTCACTATTTTTTTAGGTTAAGTTACAAGAATTTTATTTAGTTAAGAAAAAATTTGCTAAATTGTTATAAAAATAGCACACAGTAAAAAACTCATTCATAGAATAATGTATAGCAAGTTATGGAGTTGAAGGCACAAATGCTTTATTCATTAATATTAGCAGGTGGAAAAGGAACAAGGCTATATCCCCTTTCAAGAGGGCAAGAACCTAAACAATTTTTGAAAGTAGCCAACGATAAGAGCTTTTTGGTTAATACTGTGGACAGAATCAGTCCCCTTATTCCTAGTGAGAATACTTTTGTTATTACCAATAAAGACTATGAGGAAAGAGTAAAACAGGAACTTCCTGAACTTAATCCAGAAAATATTTTTGTAGAACCTGCGAATAAAGAAACAGCGACGTGTATAGGTCTAGCTGCAGTTAAACTTATGAAAAAGGATAAGGATGCAGTTATGGTAGTATTACCTTCAGACCATTATATTGAAAATAATAAAAGTTATATTGAAACATTAAAACAAGCTGTTGTAATTGTTGAGAGACGAAATGCAATAGTTACGATTGGAATAGAACCTACAAGACCAGAAATGGGATATGGCTATATTGAGATGGGAACAAGAGTATCAGGTAATATACCAAGTTACAAGGTAAATAGATTTACAGAAAAGCCTAATCTTGAAGTAGCAAAAGACTTTATATTAAAAGGAACTTATTTGTGGAATAGTGGTATGTTTGTTATGAAAGCAGATACTATAATTAAAGAGATAGAGAGATATATACCAAAACTTGGAGCTAGTCTTAGAGCTATTCGTGATGCAATTGGAACTGAGGAAGAAGAAGCAGTTACAAAAAGGCAGTATTCTTTAGTTGATGGAATATCAATAGATTTTGGTATAATGCAAAGAACAAGAAGAGCTATAGTTATTAAGTGTGATTTTTCTTGGGATGATATAGGAAGTTTTACAGCCCTTAGTAGATTTTTAAAAACAGAAGATAGTAACGCGGTTAGTGAAGAAGTTTACTTAGAGGAGTCAAAGAACTGCTGTATATTTGGTGGTAAAAGGCTCATCATAGGATTTGGACTAAAAGATCTTGTCATAGTAGATACTGGGGATGTACTTCTCGTTATGGATAAAAATAGAGATCAAGAAATAAAACATTTAATAGGTAAAATAGCAGATAAGAAAGAATATAAAGATTATTTGTAGAACTTGTAGGAAAAGGGCTGTTTATCAGTCTTTTTCCTTTTTTTTGATAAAAGTTTAAAAAAGAAATTGTTTGTAAATAATAGAGAGAGAAATAAAAATAAAACTATGCTAGAATAGTAGATAACAATATTATTTGATTAAGTGGAGGGGTTTTCATGGACGATAAAATAGTAGATTTCAGTAAATTAAAAGAAAAAGTTAGAGATAAGGATATAAATGAGTTTGAAACATATATTTATGACCTTTATTATAAAATGGCTGATGGTAAAATGAATATGATGCAAATGATACAAGAGATTGGTGTTTATATGAAAGAGCATAATGTTTCACAAGAAAAACTTATGAATATACAAAAAGAGATGCTTGCTAGATATGGTATGAATATGGATGATTTAGCTGGACAAATGCAGAATATGGACCCTAGTATACTTAAAAATATGGGAGTAAATCCTAGTATGTTTAAGGGTGAATCAATGAACGAAAGTTATGAAGATTTAAGAAAAGTTATGAGCTTTGAAGAAAAGTATAAAGCTAAAATTGGTAAAACTTCAGTAACAACTTATAAAATAAAAAATAATATAAACGATATAGAAATTAATTTAGATGGTAATACTGTACTTATAAAGAGTAATAAAGAGATCAGTCTTCAAGATAATGAATTGAATGAGTTCCTTTGTTCTTACAAAAAGACTTTAAAAGAAGAAAGTATAAATATTGAGCTATGTTCAAATGTTCTTAATTATATATATTAGAAGATGCTCTTTAAATAAAAAAAGAGTGGAGATGCTTTAAATATGATGGCTAATACACACCTTATGATTGCTAGGAATATATATTATAACCTAGATGATATATTAAAAGAAAAGGTTAGCTACAATAATTTTTTGTATGGAAATGTAAAACCAGATTTGGTATCAAAATATAAATTAAAGAAACATTATATGGATGAATCATTAGAAATGGTAGTAAATAAAATAAAAGTTTTAAGTGCATTATCATATAATGAGCTAAATAAAAAAGCTGCTATTGTTAGGTTTAGTCAAGAAGTTGGTGTGATATGTCACTTTTTATGTGATTTTTTCTGTGTTCCTCATAGTGAAAGATGGGAATTTAAACATAGTATGAGTAAGCATATAAAGTATGAGAAAGAACTTGCAGCATTTGCTAAAAGTTTTAATTTATCAGACAAAAGTATAAAAGTATTTGGATATCATAATATCCAAGAATTTATACTTAGAAATCATAAAATGTATTGTAATGTGCAAAGTTATGAAAATGATTTGATATTTGCAACATACATGTGTAATAGCATGGTTGGATATATCATGGATTCAATACAGTTTAATAGCTGTATTTCAGATACAATACTTGATAGAAAATACTATTAAAATAAACAGGTGCTAGAAATAGCACCTGTTTATTTTTATTTGTTAAAAATTTGAAAAAATATTGACATTATTATATCAAGATGCATATAATGAATATATGAACATATGAGCAATCGTTCATATGAGGAATTGGAGGAATAGAAATGAGTAATGATAAAACAGATAAATGCATAGAAAAATGTGAGGAAAATGCAATTCATAGTGATGTAGTTTCACATGTTAGATCAAAACTTCCAAAGGAAGAAACGCTATATGATTTAGCAGAACTATTCAAAGTATTTGGGGATAGCACAAGAATTAAGATACTATGTTCTTTATTTGAAGCTGAAATGTGTGTTTGTGATATAGCAACAACACTAGGAATGAGCCAATCAGCAGTATCACATCAACTAAGAGTTCTTAAAAATGCTAAGCTTGTAAAGTTTAGAAGAGATGGGAAAGTTGTATATTACTCACTTGATGATGAACATGTAAAGCATATATTTGATGAAGGGTTACATCATATAACAGAATAAGGAGGTATTAAGGGATGAAAATTACTTTAGAAAATTTAAATTGTGCAGGATGTGCAGGGAAAATTGAAGATAGAACAGGAAAACTTGAAGAGGTAAAAGAAGTAGGTCTTAATTTTTCTACAAAAGTTTTAGCTATTGAATTAAAAAATAGTAATGATGATGTTAAGGTTTATGAAAAAGTTAAAGATATTGTATTTAAATTAGAACCAGATGTTGTAGTTAATTATGAGGGGATAAAGTTAGAAACTTTTAAATTAGAACTTAAGGATTTAAATTGTGCAGGGTGCGCAGGGAAAATTGAAGAAAAAACTAATAA